>JAGQQT010000700.1 GCA_020426065.1 Planctomycetaceae bacterium
TGAGAATTCCCAGGTCCGTCTCTGGAACAACTCCGGGGGAGGTGCAGGGGCACAGCAAATCAATGGCCTGCCAGGACCTGCCAGCCGGGTGACATTCACCGCAGACAATTCAAAAGTGATAGTTGCTACCCAGGGAGAGCAGTCTGTTTCCAGACAGTACGATGTGCAATCAGGCCAGTTCCTGCAGCAATTCTCCAGGGCTGCTGGTCCAATCGTTGACGTGTTTGTCGTTCCACTGCGGGCCGACACTCCACCAACAGAGCAGAAGTCGACAATCATTGTTGCATCAGGTTCGGGCATCTCGTTCTGGGAACCGACTTTCCTGAGAGTGATTTCCGGTCATGGAGGATCAGTGAATGCTCTGGCGGCCATTCCCGAGAATCCACGCCAGGTCTTCGCCGGAAGTTCTGATACGACCATTCGAAGGTGGAATCTGGAATCTGGCCAGGCCATGCAGCAGTTCAATCATGGCGGACCAGTCACGTCCATCGCCGTCCGACCTGATGGACAGCGTCTGGCCTCTGCCAGCGAGAATCACACAGCCAAACTCTTCAATCTCAACGGACAGCAGATTGCAGAACTTCGGGGTGATGTTCGGCGACGGATCGCTCAGACGCGTGCACAGCAACAACTCAATGCCATGAATGCACGACTGAATTCAGCCCGACAGCTCCTGCAACAGGCGGAGCAGGATTTACCCACCAGAGAGAATGTTGAAAAAACTCTGGCTGACAACCTCGCCAAGGCCAATGAGGAAGTCAAGAAGAACGAAGCTGCGTTCGTGAAGGCCCAGCAGGAAAAGCTGGCTGCGGAGAAAACTGCTCTGGAAGCGACCACGAATGCCAAGCTGGCACTGGCTGAGAAAGAATCCGCTGAGTTGGCTGCCCGTGAGGCGAATGCGGCCATGCAGCTGGCACAAACCACCATGCAGCGACTGCAACAGGCATCCAACAATGCACCAGCCAATGAAGAACTCAAAACTCTCGTCGCCCAGGCGATGGAAGAACTGACCCGCTGCCAGCAGGTATCTCAGACAGCTGCCGCTGCCATTCAGGCACCGACCCAGAAAGCACAGGAAATGGCGACTCTGGCCAACACCGCTGCGGAATCGGTTACAGGAACTCAGAAACCCTACAGCGATGCCCTCACCGCTCTCAAGACGTCGCTCGCCAATCAGAATCTCCTCGCTCAACAACACGTCCTCGCCGCCCAGGAACTCAAGGTAGCCCAGGAGCTGATACCAACTCGCAAGGAAACTGTCTCGCAGGCCGAAAAGTTGCAGATGCAGGCACAGGAAGTGGTCAATGCCGCAAACACGGCTGCTCAGGAAGCTGACTTGCCTCTCCGTTCGATTACCTTCTCGCCGGATGGAACAACCCTGCTTACCGCTGGAGACTTTACCAGCGCTCATCTGTGGGATGCGGAAACTGGTGCGGCTCTGACTGCGTTTGCCGCTCATACGGCTCCGCTTCGGGGAGTGACCTTTGCCGGAGACGGAATGTTCGTCTCGATTTCCGATGACAAATCCGCCCGGCTTTGGGAAGTGAGTCCGGGCTGGACTCTCGAAAAAACCATTGGCAGCGTAGATGATGCACAAACAATTTCCCACCGGGTCACTTCAGTGGACTTCAATACCGATGCTTCAAAGCTGTTGCTTGCGGGCGGTGTCCCCTCTCGGAATGGGGAGATGCAGGTTTATGATCTCGTCACGGGCAAGGTTGTGCTGTCACTTCCCCAGGCTCACGATGATGTTATTTACTCCGCAAAGTTCTCGCCGGATGGCCGTCGCATTGCCACGGGGGGAGCCGACAAGTATCTCCGTACGTTCGACCTGGAAAGTGGACAGCAGCTGCACCGATTCGAAGGACATACGAACTATGTTCTGGGAGTCGACTGGAAAGGGGATGGTCAGGTCATTGTCTCCGCTGGAGCTGACCACACCGTAAAAGTCTGGGAAGCTGAGACGGCCGATCAGCAGCGAACTATTGAAAACCAGTTTGCCAGTCACGTCACCTCGATTCAATACATTGGAGAGACGGACAGCATTATCACAAGTTGCGGTGACAAACTGGTCCGTTTTTACAATGCCTCAAACGGCGGCCTGGAACGCAACCTGGGTGATATCCAGGTCTGGCCGAATTGTGTGGCCTGCACGCCGGACCGCAGTATTGTGGCGGCAGGTGATGCATCCGGAACGAT
>JAGQQT010000701.1 GCA_020426065.1 Planctomycetaceae bacterium
GAAGATGCCTTCCAGGAGCTGCTCGGAAGCGGTTCCCCTGGCCTGTTGTCTCAGGTTCTCAATGGAATCGGATTCCCTGCCCCGAAAAAAGGCATCGAGATCAATCTGCTGGTGCAGATGATAGAACGCTCGGGCAAACATCGTTGTGGCAGAGCGGACGGCATGATGCCAGTAAACTTCACTGAACATCACGTAGCGGGCAAATACCATCAGCTCCGCTGCCGTTTTGCCCTTTGAGTCAATTGCCAGCGAGTCCCCGGCTTCGTTAAGCGTGAGCGAACTGATGAGTCGGTTGCGGTCGAAGTTACGACCGTAGGGAACGCCGGCATGCAGGCTGTCCCGGTCCAGATAATCCATTTTGTCGATATCGATCGGACCGGAAAGAATCGAGCGGAGCATTTTCATCCGGGGGGAATGAGTTCTTGGGGCCAGCAGATCGAGCACATCTGCCGGATCAATCTGCCAGACCTCCCGAAGGACACGGTTCAGATCGGTTTGTCCCAGCAGGAATCGCCCCGCCGATTCCTCATGATGCGGAAGGGCGGCCAATCCCAAGTCCTCAATGGGATGGCAATAAGGCCAGTGCCCCAGGTCGTGCAGCAGTGCGGCAACGAGCAGTAACTCGCCATCACGAGGAGTGCATAACTCCCGGAAACGAACATCACCCACGAGGCGGGTCAGATAACGGACCGCATTATCGTAAACTCCCAGGGCATGTTCAAACCGGGTATGATTGGCTCCCGGATAAACGGCACGTACCAACCCGAGTTGACTGATATGATGGAGCCGCTGGAATTCCGGTGTATCCACCAGAGCCCGCACCCGCGGTGTGAACGGAACATCCCGCTCGCAGGGAATACGGATGATCCCCTTGCCCGTTCCGTCTGATGCCAGCTCAGGCAGATCCCAGTCCTGCATCAGCCCTCTCCTGTTTCCAGCAGTTTTTCGGTGGTGACCGGATCCACTTCCCGACAGGATCGACTGATGGTCTCATGCCAGAACGTGAGACGGGTCTGCCATTCCGTGGCATCCATCCCCTCCGGACAGAACGGAAGAAACTCCTGGATCAGAAGGACAAACCGCAGCAGGTGCCGAAAAATAATCCCTTCCTGTTTGGTGAGATCTCTCCCTGAAACATAATTCTGGAAATCGCCACCGAATTTCAACAGGTCTCCCACAATCCAGACCGGAGTGATCCGAAAAGAGTGGACATGGGGGTAATCGAGCTGAAAGATTGAGCGGACTTTTTCCGCAATGGTGGGAGGATAATCTTCATAGAAGATGTCCTCCATGTCAGCAGGAGGTTCGTTCCAGATCCGATGAGCAGGAACGATTCCAGATTCGATCAATCGCTGGTCAACTTCTGTTCGGGCCAGTTCTCCGGAAACCAGAAAATCACGGGGGACACGGACGTCCCGCAGTACCGAACCGGGAACTTCCAGAACACTCTCCAGCAGTTGCACCTGCTCAAATTCATCTGCTTTCCCCAGCAGGTCCAGCAGATAACAGGCATAGACCGGATTAATGCCGCGAAACTGCAGGAACTGTTCCAGACGTGGCTTGGGAATGGCTTTCTGAGGAATGTATTCCCGCTCCTCATTTTGAGTTGAGGACGCAGTCTGCTTCTGCGGTGTTTTGCTTTTTTCTACTGATTTATCTGAGATGGCCTGCTGTAACAAGGCGCCAAATGTTCCCAGCGAAGGGGCAGAGGATTCCTCTGGCTCTTCCTGCTCTTCCGACTGATCCACCGGTTTTTTCGTGAGGGGGACCGGCGGTTCAGGAATCAGGTCGATGAACTGACCGGCCCACAGCGTTTTGAGCATCTGGACCAGTTCCTTTTCTGCCCTGGTTCGCTGTGGTTCGGAAAGCATGCGACGGCGGACAAAATCCCTCAGACGCTGGACGTCATCCGAACTCCTGATCAGCCAGGCCAGCATACGCCAGGGGAGAATTCCACGACTGGCGAGGTCAGCCGGAGGTGCGGTTCGGAGCTTTTCAAACTGCTCTTCGCTCCAGTATTGCCGATTGCTGTTGCGGGTCGGCATCTTCTTTTTCATCCGCTTCTTGGCTTTGATCAACTGCGGATCCTTGGTGTCCTCCGGAATCTGATCATACTTTTCCTTGAAGCGCAGGATCTTGACATCATCCTCGTCCGGGAGCGCGAACACATAACCGACATCATCATATTGCGGACGCC
>JAGQQT010000702.1 GCA_020426065.1 Planctomycetaceae bacterium
TGCCTCAGCAATTCAAAAATCCAGCCAACCCTGAAATCCACTTCAAAACCACCGGGCCTGAAATCTGGGAAGATACGAGTGGAAAGGTTGATATCTTTATCGCCGGAGTTGGGACTGGTGGAACCATTACCGGTGTGACCCGATTCCTGAAACAGGAAAAGAAACACCCTGTCAAAGCGATTGCCGTGGAACCAACCGGCAGCCCTGTTCTTTCGGGAGGCTCTCCAGGAAAACACAAGATTCAGGGGATTGGTGCAGGCTTTGTGCCAGACATTCTCGATACCTCCCTGATCGACGAAGTAGTTCAGGTGACCGACGAGGAAGCCTTTGAAACTGCACTGCGAGTTGCCCGCGAAGAGGGCATTATCTGCGGAATCAGCTGCGGTGCAGCCATGTCAGCCGCTCTTAAAGTTGCCGCTCGACCTGACTCCGCTGGAAAGAACATTGTCGTGATTCTTCCGGACTCCGGCGAACGTTATCTCAGCACTCCGATGTACGATTTCGCCCGAGAGTAATTTCGTTACAGTCCACTGCAGTAAACCTGTGGATGGAACGAGTCTGATTCAAGAGAAAGGCCACTGTTTAAACGGTGGTCTTTCTTTTTTTGTTGGCGAAGCACTGCCCTTCTGAGCGGTGCCACTTACCTCTTGAGCATCTCGTTCAGGATCTGCTTCAGTTCGTCAGCTCCCGTCGGAATCTGGGCTTCGATCATCAGGGCCAGGCAGCGGACGTCGGGCGGAAGGAGCGGGTTCAGTTTGACGTAATCTTTGAGCGTGGTGAGGATTGTTTTGCTTTCCCCCTCCCGCGCCAGGCGAGCCAGTTCCTCCGCATCCTGCGAGCTGTAATGATGATGATCGGGATAAATCCGAAACTTGTCCTCTCTGGATTCGATGCCAATTCGAGACAATGTCCGGAGGAAACCTGCCGGATTTCCAATGCCACAGCAGATGATGGATTCCGGAAATCGTTCTTCGAGGGAAAGTCTCTGCTGATCCCCGGCCAGCCAGCTGGTTGGAGCAAACTGCACCGGGATGATCGGGACATGGCATTGCTGATGGATTCGCTCCTTCAACTGATCCAGCTGCTCAGCAGGAATCAGGTCAACCCGAGTGATCATGATCAGGTCCGCCCGCTTCAAAGCCCGGATCGGCTCCCGTAGTAATCCGCGTGGCAGAAGATGTTCATAGCCGAACGGATTCAGGGCGTCGATCACGACTAGGTTCAGATCCCGCTGCAGTCGCAGGTGTTGCAGGCCGTCGTCCAGCAGTATTACATCGGCCCCCAGTTCAACCAGATCCCGACCTGCCCGAACGCGATCCCGATTCTGTTGGTGAGGGACGTTGGGGCACAGGATTTCGAGCACGCGATGCTCATCATTTTCCTTAGGCTGGTTCGTCTCATCATCCAATGCGTGATAACCCCGGCTGGCAATGCCGGGATGTCGTCCCTGCTCCTGCAAAAGTTTGACCAGCATGGCGGTAATCGGCGTCTTACCGGTACCACCTGTTGTCAGGTTGCCGATGCTGATGACGGGCACGGAAAGAGCTTCTGACTTCTTCAGGCCCCAGCGGTACATTCCCTGATGAATCTGCTGACCGAGATAATAGAACGGCTCAGCAACCGACGTTGCCAGACGCAACGTTCGAGCGGACAGATCGCCAGATCGACCGGAAAGAATGTCATCGATCTGCTGGGGATTCAAACGTCCGTGCTTTCCGTGCTGAGTCGATTGTGTTCGGAGTCTCTTCTGGTGTCCGAGTTAATGTCAGGCATTTCGCCGGGCAAACAGATCTTCTGCGGGGCGACCGGCTCCATCCTGGGTGACATAAAAGGGACGGCCTTCCGTAATGAATGCGGTCTGAGGAGAAATTCCCAGGGCGGTCATGATGGTGGCATGCAGATCCATGACTGATACCGGATTTTCAATAGCAACCAGCGGACGTTCATCAGCCGTTTTTCCATACAGATAGCCCGCTTTCATGCCACCACCAAACATCACCACACTGGTTCCTCCTGTGAAATGCCGGTGCAGGCCGTAATGCTTCATTTCCTGAACCGCATCCACCTTAAACGTCGCCTGATCGTTTGCGCTGGAACCGGGTCTTCCTTCAATCAGCGCATCCCGACTGAACTCAGAGGCAATGATGACCAGAGTGCGATCAAGCAGCTTTCTGGCTTCCAGATCCCGGATCAGTT
>JAGQQT010000703.1 GCA_020426065.1 Planctomycetaceae bacterium
GAATGCGCTCCAGTTCCCGTTTACTGGCGCTGTCCGCTCTGAGATTCTCCATCTCAAGCTGCATCCGCTGTTGACGCTCTGCGAATTGAGCGTTCATCTCCTGCAGTTTCTGCATTCGGTCCAGCTGATTTTCGGAGCGTTTCTGCTTGTGTTCCAGCTCCCATTCCTGCTGCCGTTTTTGCATCTCCAGTTTTTCTGCCGCCAGGCGTGACTGCAGTTCCGCCTGAATCAAAGCGACACGGCGTTCGCGCTCTGCTTTGGCTACTTGCAGCTCTGCACGCACTCCCTCCATCTTCTGTTCATGCAGGAGGCTTTCCCAACTGACATCCCGTTTCTGCTGCTGTACTTCACGGATTCGTTGCCAGGAGGCCTTGACGCTCTCCAGTTTTTGTTGCCGACGATGCTCAGCCTGTTCAACTTCTTTTTGCAGCTCATGGCGCCATTGCTGTGCCTCCATAGAATTGGTGAGAGCCGACAATTCCAATTCCTTTTGCAGCGACTTCTGTCGCACTGCATAATCTGTCTCAACTCGCAGTTCTTCCAGTTCCTGCTCCCGAAGAATATCTATCGTCGCCAAAAGATGTTCACGCAGTTGTTCGCGATCCTCTTTACGCGCTTCATAGGCTTCAATCAATTCGTCCCGCTCTTCCTTTCTGAGGACCTGTTGCTTGTCAATCTCCAAAAGTGCCTTGGCAAAATCCTCTTTGGACTGGTACTTATTCAAGTGGTCAGAATTTACTTCGTCACGCAACTGCTGGCGAATAGAGACTTTGCTCTGAATGTCATCAAGTTTTGCTCGAAGTTCCTCGTTTTCCACAGCTGTGGCTGCCTGCTGCAACTGGACCTCACGGGACCGGAGCCATTGTTCTCCTCGCCGTACCTGCAGACCATCCGCATCGCTGTGGGCAGTGGCACTTTGCAGATCAGTCAGGGCGAGACCATATCGCGTCAACCTCGTCTCGAGATGTGACCTCATCCCATCAGATAGCAGGTTCAGAAAATCTGCACTTTTGATCGCATCATAATTCAATCGTCCAACAGTAGATTGTACGGCCTGATTCGCGATCGGAGCCAGTAGTTCAGAGAGTTCACTGATGGAGACTTCATTACGAGCCCCCATCAGGTTATCGAGAAATCGAATGGCTTCCTGAATCTGGATTGTCCAACGATACTTGATGTCGAAACAGACACTATCGACGCATGGAACATTCTCCGCCTGCATTTCGAGTGGAATGTCTTCCTCTCGGGTCAGAATCACTGTGACTTGGCGGTTCTGCCAAAACTGAAGCCGCTCGATAAAAGATTCGAGCGTGTAACTCCCTCCACGGAGTTCCCCTGCAACATAGCCCTCATCGATAACAAGCGCTCTTGTTCCTGGTTCAATAATCAGGGTGCGTCCCTTGGGAAGATTGGGGAGCCTTTGAAAGAAGCCGTTGAGATCTGGGATTGTAATCCGTACTGCAAACTGATCAGGTTCTGTAGACCAGCGATTATTCTCGATGTTGAAAGCCATGCACACAGTCTCCTCAAATCACTACCAGCACGAACCAGAGTCACCTGACATTTTATTCACTATGTTGATGCTACCAACACTTGCAGTAACTGACAATTCAGTGCTGAGTGATGTCCATCATCCGAACCCTTCGTTCAAAAAATGAACTTGACGGAACTTCGGAGCACGCGAAAGCCGACGAAGTTGTAACGGGCGTCCGGCGTGCGCCTGCTGCGGTATGCCGAACGGCAGCCGTCGGAGCCGTCGCTCCAGCCGCCGCCCCGGCACACCCGGAACGAGCCCGAAGACGGACCCGTGGGATTCGTCACCACTCTGCTCGGATAAGCTCCCATCCAGTCCTGACACCACTCCCACACGTTCCCGTGCATGTCGTACAGCCCGAACGCGTTCGGTGTGTAGCCGCCAACCACAGCGGTGCCGCCTGGGGTGTTGCAGCTCGAGTTCGAGTGGAGCGAGTACGAGAAGCTCGCCTGGTTGCAGTAGAGATCCGGCCCGTAGTGGAACTCGGTCGTCGTCCCCGCTCGGCACGCGTACTCCCATTCTGCTTCGGTCGGCAGACGGTACTCGTAGCCCGCTGGCAAGTTCCCCGCCTGCTGCGCAGTAAGCGCCGCGCAGTACGCGCGCGATTGAAACCAACTCACCGTATCAACGGGGTGCAACGCGCCCTGGTAGGTCGACG
>JAGQQT010000704.1 GCA_020426065.1 Planctomycetaceae bacterium
GTCGATGCGTATTGTCATTTCCTATCATCACTTTGTTCGTGATTACCGTGGCTCGCGCCTGCTTGCTGATGTGTTGAAATCACTCGGTCACTGGGTTCTGGTAACACCCGCCTGGAACAGTGATGACAAGTTGATCGAAACCTTTCGGCCGGATGTTGTTGTCGGCTGTCAGGTTGCCGAAAAGACCACCTCCCGTCTGGCGGATGTCACTCAAAAAGCCGGGGTCCACCTTGTTATCAACTCCAGTGAGCAGTTCACGACGCCTGCCAATCATTCCGTTTTCGTTTCCTACAATTGCGATCAGCTGAATGAACCGTACATTGCATTTCAGGTCATTGCCTGTCCTCAGCTCGAAAAGTTCATCCAGAATCACCCGGGAATCCAGGATAAGAGCAAGTATCGTTCACTAGGTTTCCCGCGTTACGACATTGCGATTGATCCCCAGTTGAGATCAGTGGAAACGCCCCTGATTCGTTCACGTTATGGGCTTCCCGCTCAATCAAAGCACGCTCTTTACATTTCCTCTTTTCTGTTTGAGGAAACCTTTCAGGGGTTGCCTGAAGAGGATATGAAGCGGTTCAGTTATCAGGAGGTAGCGAATCGGAATCGTCGCATTTCCGAACATGTGTTCCCCACTTTACGAGCGATATCTGACAAGATTCTGGATCGGGATGGTGTGCTGCTCATCAAGAAGCACCCCTGGGATTTCTCGAATGTGATTGACAAGGAATTTGCCGATCATCCCCGGATCCGCGTGCTGAATCGGGATGAATATATTGTCCCCTGTCTGGATGCCTGTGAGTACATCCTGCATTCCTTCAGCACAGCGGCGATCGAGGCCTGGGTCATGGATAAAAAAACGGTGGCGATTCTGCCGCAGGAATTTCGGCAATCCCTCGATCTCTCCCACATGTCACTCGAAGTCAAAACGGAAGGTCGGGATGACACTCTTGAAGTACTTCAGAATTATCCTCCTGTCCGTTCACCAGCTCAGATTGAGCAGCTTCTGAATGGTCGAAGTGATGGCCGTTCGACAATCCGCCTGGCAGCGGAGATTCAACGTTTACAGCCGCCCCGCCAGAAACAGTTTTCCCGGCTGGCTCTCAGGGAATACCTGCGAAACATCAGGCGATTTCGTGATAATCTGAATGGTCGTGGTTTTCTGGGGCCGGGGAGTGAAAGTCCCAAAATGACCATGCTGCATGAATTCGAAACGACTCGACGGAAAATCGATGCCATTTACCGGAAACCATTTGCCAACTACGTGAAACAGCATCAGTCGTATTTGCATGAACTCATCGACTAGGCTGCACCACTGCTGTCGTGGTTTGTGGGCAACGAATGAACTCAACAGAAGCAAATAGGAACGGGTCTGATATGGACACTTCTCCCGATTTCACCGTCCAGGACTGGATTGGTTATCAGCCCGCTCCACAGCGCTACGAGTACACACCGGACAATCCCCCAGAGGTGGCGCGGCATATTGCTTCACTCATTCAGGAAAAGTCACGTGTGCTGGATGTAGGGTGTGGCACGGGAGCTTTGGGCGAATATCTGCAGATCCAACTTCAGGCCACCGTGGTTGGAGTGGAGCCAAATGCTGAGAGGACCGCAAGAGCCAGAGAGCGTGGGATTGAGGCCCATGAAGGATACCTGGCTGAGTCAATGCTGGATGACCTGGGACTTTTCGATGTGGTTATCTTTGCCGATGTCCTGGAGCATTGCGCCAATCCAGGTGATCTGTTGCGGCTCGCGCTGAAATTCCTGAAACCGGAGGGAAGAATTGTCATCTCCGTTCCCAATGTGGCCCATTGGTCCATTCGGAATGAGTTACTCTGGGGGCACTTCGACTACGAAGAGTTAGGGATTCAGGATGCAACCCACCTCCGCTGGTTTACACGCGAGTCACTCACACGCTTCGTTCAGAATGTCGGTTTCCGTGTCATCCAGATGAAGTATTGTGCCAACACCGGACTCCCGGCTTATCGCACCAGTTTTTACTTCCGCTACATGCCGGATCGTATTATGAAAAAGCTGGTTGCCTGGGGGATTAAACGCCTTCCAACCTGGTTTGCCTGTCAACTGGTGGTCAGCATCGAGCGGGGAACAGTTTCTCCAGATGCTGCGCAGAAGTGATGCGATGCGGAATTATCGTTCCCATCCCATGCCAACGGAGAATCCCTCAAAACC
>JAGQQT010000705.1 GCA_020426065.1 Planctomycetaceae bacterium
CCGTCAGGGATGCGTAAAGATCCTTCACGGCCGATTCCGGTGGAGCGGTGGCCTGGGCTGCTGCCTTGTCGACATTCAGCAGCGCTGCGCGAACAAGTCCAGGCGTGGCGATGGCGCCTGCCGCAGTCAGTCCGGTCGTCAGAAACTGACGGCGACTGGGATTTGAAGAAGTAGTCTGTTTCTGGGACGGCATGCCATGTCTCCTGATAAACTGGAAGAGGGTCTTCCGTGAGTCCAGACCAAGCCTGGTCACTGTAAGGTCAAACACCAGCTCCGGAAAATTGTTTCGGATCACTCTCTCAAATGGGCCTGACGATTCCATTTCCGCAACTGATCAATCATTATTGACGTCTGAATCCTGACTTGCCAATGCATTCCGCAGTCGAATTCCAAACGTCTGCAAAATCCTTCGAGTACACAATGAACAAAATCAGCGGAATCCTCTGCCTGTTGCTGATCAGCCTCTCCTGCAAAGCTGCGCTGGCTCAGCCCAATGAAAAGGCTGAGTTCCAGGTGCGGGCCAGTGAGATCAACCCCCAGGCCAAAGAGCATCCTGAAATCGGGTTCACCTTTACTGATGACAAAGGGAAGCCAATCGACATGCAGCATGCCGCCTTCGATCCCCGCGCTCGTTCGCGTGGCCAGCTCGTCATCTGGCTGATGGGACATAATCAGGCGCTGTTCGACCGCGTGACCAGCTACGGACTGCATGCCATTCAGCCCCACTATGCCAACCGCTGGTTTTCGCTGATTGATGCGAAGTCCCGGGATGATGGGACCTCCCTCGGGAAAATCCGCCTCGAAGCGGCCACTGGCGAAGATTTCAGTCCTCTGGTTGAAATTCCTCAACCGGACGGCATGAAAGCCCGCTCGGTGCAGTTCGTCAAATGGCTGGCCGAAAAACATCCGGCCGGTCGCTGGGAACAGTTTCTCACGCGAGACAAAAATGACCTGCGCTGGGAGCGTGTGATTGTGGCGGGGATTTCCCATGGCTCCACCACCGCCGCTCGATTTGCCAAACATCAACGTGTCGCCCGCGTGGTGATGCTCTCCGGACCGCGGGATCAGCTGGAAAGCTGGCAGGGTTTTGAATCGGTCACACCCGAAAACTGTTATTTCGGATTTACTCACGTCCTCGATACCGGCTGGACCGGAGATCATTATTGCCGATCCTGGCAGATGCTGGGGCTGAACAAATTCGGACCGCTGGTCGATGTCGATCAGACTCCTTTCCCTTATGGAAATTCCCGTCGACTGATCACAAACGGCGATGTGGGAAACAATCCCAACCGGGCTCACGGAGCTGCCGCTCCGGGAGGCTCTGCCGTGAAAGCTGCCGACGGTTCTCTGCTGCATGAGGATGTGTGGCGTTATCTGTTTACTCATCCCGTCGGAAGAACCGGAGACCCGGTCCCCTTCGATGCGGACTGTACCATGGATCTCAAAAACTGATTCCCTTTTCCCAGGAGCGATCTCATGACTCAACCCCAGCTGACCCGCAGGCAGGCCTTGAAAACAACGGCCGCTCTTTCCATGGCCACCATTCTTCCCGCTACCGCACTGGGACGTGATGGAGCCACCGCTCCCAGCGAAACACTCTCACTCGGCGTGATTGGAATTGGTCCCCGCTGCACGTACGATCTGAAAGCCATGCTCGGTTTCCAGGACATCCGCTGCGTCGCCATTGCCGATGTTCAGGCCAGCCGCCGTGATGCCGGCAAACAACTGGTAGATCAGAGTTACGGAAATACCGACTGCAAACTGTATCGCGATTTCCGCGAACTGCTCGATCGGCAGGATATTGATGCAGTCCTGATTGCCACCGGAGATCGCTGGCATGCCAGTGCCTCCATGCTGGCCGCTGAAGCAGGCAAAGATGTTTACAGCGAAAAACCGTGCGGCATTACGCTCGAACTGTGTCAGCAGCTCTCCGACACCATCACACGCACCAAGCGGGTCTTCCAGGCCGGAACGCAACGGAGAAGTGTGCCCAACTTCCAGAAGGCTGTGGAATGGGTTCATACCGGGAAACTCGGGAAGCTCCACACGATGCATGCTTCGATTTACATGCCCACCCTGGACAACACCTGGCTGCCAGGTGAACCCACTCCGCCGCAGGATGTGGTCGACTGGAACATGTGGCTGGGACCAGCTGCCTGGCGGCCGTTCAATCAGCAGTATTGCAATGG
>JAGQQT010000706.1 GCA_020426065.1 Planctomycetaceae bacterium
AATCTTTTTGACCAGCTTCTGCGTCTCCGAAACATCAAAGCTGACCCAGCCATAGGGAGCCAGGTACGCTTCCAGCTTGCAGTGTGAGGGTGAGTTTTTGGGAAACGGGTTAATCCCGTACGTCACTCGGGTTGGCACCCCCATGGCTCTTCCCAACGAGGCGCAAAAGCTGTGGTAATCGCTGCAGTGACCGCGTCTTTTTAATAGACCATGTTCGGCACTCGCACTCAGCGAGGCCTCATGGTGATCGTACTCGAAGTTGTCCTGAACCCACTGCATGATGGAATTGAACTGCCGGGGAGACTTCTCCTCACTTGGCACAATCGTATCCAGCAGTTCATAAAAGCGATCATCAACGACCACTGCTTTGGTTTCCCCGCGTCGGTAGCGATCAAAACTGGCAGGCCACTCGGAAACAGAAATCAGGCGGGAGGGATCAATCTTCCAGTTCAATTGCCAGGCTTTGACCTGGAACTGATGTCGAATGATTTGAGCCCCCTGAGGTTCATGAAATTCGAAGTACGCAAACTGATTTCCGAAAACTGATTCCCGGGCAATCGATGGCTGAATTTCCATCGGGAAGGTGCTCAACTCACTGCCGGACACCTCCTGAGCAGCATCGGTCTGGGGAATTGGCAGCCAGACTTTCAGCACTTTGCAATGGTAAGGAGGCGTTACGACAACGGAAAAATCGACCTGATAAGTCACCGGATCGGAACGCTCCCCCTGATAAACCAGATTCGGATCCAGGTTGGGAACGCCCGACTTCAGATCTTCTGCCTGCACAGGACCAAACCACAGAATCAGTCCCGTCATAAAGGAAATGATCAGGTTCAACCGGATCCTGCGGAATGTCATCAGCCTGCCCTCGTCGTGGATTGAACTTCCCATTACATCTCACACAAGGCAGCAGTCTGAGGTAATTACAAAAGAATTACAATCTTCTGACAATATCTTTGAGGCGGGCGTATTGTTCGACCAGTCGAGGAACCGTATCAATGGCGACCACAAACATCATCAGGTAGCGAAAGACGGCGAAGATATCTCCCGCGAGAATCTCCGGAATGCGGCAGACAACCAACAGCGCATACGCCATCAATCCCATGATGAACAGCTCCGTCAGCCCCGTCGTGTTCGCTTCGAGGTCCGACATTTTCACCCAGCAATCAGACATTCGATGATAATGATCCGAGACTTCTGCATCGCTGGCCTGCTCAACAATCTCAATTTCATTCTCCCAGCGATCGTGCAGTGCCCGGCTGACATGCTTCACCCGGCTGCTGTACCAGGCATTCAGAATAAAGACCGGAATCGCCGTCAGGACGCAGGCTATCACCACGCGATAGTCATAATAGAACAGCATCCCCACCGCTCCCACACAGGAGAACAGAGCCGAAACCATCTGTGGGATCTGTTTTTCGACGAACGTCACAAACTGCCGGGAAAGACTGGCGCGGGCGGCCACCAGGGAGGTGGGAATTCCCGCTTCCCGCTGACGACAGATCAGGCCGGAAACGCGATCCGCATACATCCGTGAATAAACCCGGGTGTCGTACATCTGCCGGGAAAACTGAAATCCCATGTGCAATCCATGGCCTGCTAGAAACGCCCACAGGCCCCAGTAATGATTGGATAGCAGACCGTTGACGGCTAATCCGAGCAGAAACGGCTGGGCCAGACGCAGCAGGTTTTCCACAATCAGCAGCACATAGGCCAGAATCACCGGACCACGGCTCTGCCGGAACAAGGCTCCCAGCTCTCCCCACACACCTGGCTCCGCAAGTGGCTTTGGTTCTGTTTCGAGAGGAGCAGACATGGGAACCACTTTCACTTCATCGGATGATTGATCAACCGCGGAGCCTGATCCCGTGGTTCTAATACTGGAAACTAACTGAAGGCGATCACATGCAGATCCGCCAGACCTTTCGCGAAGGCCAGCAAATCATCCCGATCCATGTCATCAGCCACCATGGCCCACTGGGCAAACGGGCAGGGTGCCATCGCATTGAGCTGTTCGATTTTTTCCTTACCGAATGGCTCGAACATCGCGGTGCGGACTTCATCATCGTCTGCATAATACATCGCGGGAACCGGCGGACTTTCTCCTTCATCCAGATACTTATCCGAGTTCAGCTCCGCCCAGCAGTGAATCGGATTGACGTGCACCGTGAGTTGATCGTTACT
>JAGQQT010000707.1 GCA_020426065.1 Planctomycetaceae bacterium
GGAATGCTGCCAGGGGCTGCTCTCCTTCCGCCGCTCGCGAGACCCAGTCAATCGTATTCTTCAGCAGCGGCGTGATCGAACTGTTGTACTCCGGCGAAGAAATCAGCAGTCCATCATGCTCCAGGAACAGTCGCTTGAGCTTGATCACATTTTCCGGAGTACCAGCTTTTTCCAGATCTTCATTGAACAGAGGGAGCGGATAATCGGCCAGATCGATGACAGTCACATCTGCCCCTGCCTGCTCTGCCCCGACTGCCGCAATCTTCACCAGGGACGAGTTATAGGAACCTTTACGGGTACTTCCGGCGAAAGCCAGAATTCGAGGTTGAGCCATGGGATCAACTCCTGTAGAGAACTGCTAAGATTGGCAAGCGCGTTGTGAAAAATGAGTTCGCCAGAGCAGGCCCGACTGGAAGTGGCGGACCTGCTCTTTCTGTTATTTCGCCAGGAAGCCGCCGTCAACGGGAAGTGAGATGCCGGTCGTAAATGAAGCGGCATCGGATGCCAGGTACATCACCGCTGCTGCAATTTCTGCAGATTGCCCCAGACGTCCCATTGGATGCTGAGCGGCCAGCTGAGATCGTCCTTCCGTCCCCTCTTCCCCGGCAAACCGGTCGATCATATCGGTGGCAATTGCACCTGGAGCGACTGCGTTCACTCGAATTCCCTGCTGGGCATATTCCAGGGCCACTGTTTTCGTAATTCCTTCGACGGCATGCTTGGAGGCGTTGTAGATGGACGCTCCCGGAAACGCGATGTGACCCAGAATACTGGATGTATTGATGATTGAACCACCACCCATTTTCAGCATGGCGGGAATCTCATGCTTAAGGCACAGAAACACGCCCAGGACGTTGATGTCAAACACCTGACGATACGCTTCCTCGATGAACTCGGTAATGCCGCCCCCGTATTCCACTCCGGCATTATTGAAGGCGATATCGAGGCGACCGTATCGGGAAATGGTATCGTGCACCAGGTGCTCCACCTGCTCTTCCTGAGTCACATCGGTCTGCTCAAAGAAGGCGTCTCCCCCTGCTGCCCGAATTTCCTGAACTACTTGCTGACCGGCTTGCTCACGACGACCGGCCAGGGCAACTTTGGCACCAGCTTTCGCAAACTGCAGAGCGGTTTCGCGACCAATGCCTGATGTCGCTCCAGTAATCAGTACAACTCGATCTTGAAAATTCATGTGAGTTCCTTTCCTGAGATACTCGAATTCGTTTTTATCCGGCTGAATGACTGATCTTTACTGTTCAGATAAGCGGGCTTTTTCCAGCAGTTTTGAAAGCTGCGCCAACTCTTTGACGGACATATGGCCGATGAGTTCCCGGTGCAGTTCATCCAGCGGCTGATCCAGTTGGGCCAGCAGCTTGAGTGCCTTCCCGGTTATCGAGACGTAAATCACGCGGCGATCCTGCTGACATCGCTCCCGCTGAACCAGATCTTGAGATTCGAGCCGGTCGATCAAACCTGTGATCGCCGGGACCACCTGAATCATCCGGGAGGCAATTTCCAGAGCAGGCAGCGGAGCACCTTCACCACGCAAGATCCGCAGGACGTTGTATTGAGAACTTGTCAGCCCGTATTCACGAAACAGTCTGCCCAGACGATTTTGAAACTGATCTCCCGTTTTGAGCAGATTCAATATCGCAACCTGTTCAGCGGAATCAAACGGGTTTTTCTTCTTCAGTTCCTGCTGCAGCCTGGATGATGTCATGTCAGTTTCTCCTTTGATTTTATTTTACATGTAAACCTTTTACGCGTCAATATATATTTTGAAAAATTTCATTCCCAACAACGGAAACTGACTACGGACCCCCTCAACCACATGAAAATCTTACCGCCGCTCTTGAAATCCCGGCGCAAACTGGGCACTGTAACCATCAAGCCTCAAATCTGATTAAGGAGTGACAGACATGATTGATGATGAGCGATCAGAATCCGGATCACCGATTTATCGTCACGAAGAGCGTGAAACGGATTTTCATGTTCCTGAGCAAAGCTGTGTGCATCTGGATCAGATTACCAGCCATATCGAGAAGCACCTGGGTGAAGTGAAAACCGTCTTTCACGAACTGATTTCAGATCTGATCCACCTGGACGTGCTCTACATCCCGCCAAACGAGTCTCATCCGGTCCAAACGCTCGTCACCAGCGGGGTCAGCGATTTACCGATGAAT
>JAGQQT010000708.1 GCA_020426065.1 Planctomycetaceae bacterium
TCAAGAAAGCCTATCGCCGGATCGCGGTCAAGAATCACCCTGATCGTAATCCGGGTGATGACGATGCCGTTTCGCGCTTCAAGGAAGCTTCCGAAGCCTACGATGTGCTGTCCAACTCTGACAAGCGGGCTCGCTATGATCGCTACGGGCACGCTGGAATGGGCGCCGGGGCTGGTGCGGCGGATGGGTTTGCCGATATCCAGGATATCTTCGATGCTTTCGGCGATCTGTTCGGCGGTGGACGTCGACGTTCCAGTAGACGCGGTCCGGCCCGGGGCGATCATCTGCAGGTTGGATTGCAGCTTGATCTGGTCGAAGCGGCTACTGGCTGCAAGAAAACGATACGTGTGAAACGGAATCAGGCCTGCCAGACCTGCGAGGGGACGGGAGCCAAGCCTGGGACCTCGCCAGTGACCTGCAGCTATTGCCAGGGCATGGGACAGGTGGTTCAGAGCCAGGGGTTTTTCCGCGTCCAGACAACCTGCCCGAATTGCGGCGGGGTCGGAAAAACGATCAGCGAAAAGTGTACGTCCTGCTGGGGCAACGGGTTTGAGCGGGAAGAAGTGGAACTGGAAGTCACGGTTCCTGCCGGTGTGGATAATGGAATGCAGTTGTGTCTGCGGGGAGAAGGCAACCCGGGGCGTGGCGGTGGACCTCGTGGTGATCTGTTTGTGCAGATCGCTGTGAAAAAGCATCCGCTGTTTGAGCGGGAAGGTATTCATCTGATCTGCCGGGTTCCAATTACCTTCACCCAGGCAGCACTGGGAGCGGAAATTGAAATTCCGAATCTGACTGGCAAAAGCAAACTGTCCATTCAACCTGGAACTCAACCAAATGAAGTGATTCGTCTGGCGGGAAAAGGAGTGCAGGATCCTCAAACGGGACGCACGGGAGATCTGCATGTGGAACTTCAGGTTGAAGTACCACGTAAACTGAATGCAGAACAGGAACGAATCTTGCGAGAACTGGCCGAGCATGACCATGTGCATGTTTCGGGGCATCGTAAAACGTTCTGGGAACAGGTCAAGGAATTTGTTCACTGGGACAGTGATGAAGACAGCGAAAGCTGAGAGTGAGGAATGATCCAATGAACGAACAGACAAATCCACAAGAATCCGAACAGGTTGAGCAGGCAGTGCAGTCAGAATCTGCTGAGGACGTCATGTCTGAAGCGGCTGATGGTTCGGCTGATCCAGTGGACTGGGAGCAGAAGGTTGCCGAACTGGAAGACCGCCTGATCCGCTCTCATGCGGAGCTGGCCAATTATCGTCGCCGGTCCAGCAACGAAATTGATCAGATTCGCAAATACGAAGGGCTCTCCCTGGTGCGGGATCTGTTGCCAGCGCTTGATAACCTGAAACGGGCCACTGCGGCGGCAGAAAATGCCAGCAGTGTGGCGGACCTGAAAACGGGTGTCGAAATGGTGCTGCAGCAGATGCTGGAGACACTGACCCGGCATCACATCGAAGCCATTCCGGCTGAAGGGGAACCGTTTGATCCCAATCAGCACGAAGCCGTACAGCAGATTCCTTCAGACAAAATTGAAGCGATGCATGTGCTGCAGGATCTGGAAACGGGATATCGGATGTATGATCGGATTGTCCGCCCCGCCAAGGTGATCGTTTCCACGGGGCCTGCTCAGTAACCGGATTCAGTTTTAAAATCAGTCAGTCTGTCTTTTGATGGGAATGGTGATTCATGCCAACCTACGATTATGAATGTCAGGCGTGCGGCGCAGAATGGGAACTGTTTCAGTCCATCAAAGCCAATCCGATCAAGAAGTGTCCTGAGTGTGGCAAGCAGAAGGCACGCCGCAAAATTGGAACCGGAGCCGCAATCCTGTTCAAAGGTGGTGGATTCTATCAGACGGATTACCGCAGCGATTCCTACAAGAAAGGAGCAGATGCGGCCAAGAAATCAGAGAGCGGTGAAGCCAAACCGTCGGCTGATTCCTCCACCAAAAAAGAATCCAAATCTTCCCCCTCGGATTCGAGCACGTAGTTTATCAGCAGTATCGGAGTTGAGATGATCAAGCCGCTGACCTGCCCTGTCTGCGAACAGCCACTCCCTCCTCAGATCACCCAGAATTCACCGACTTTTCCTTTCTGTTCGGTCCGCTGCCAGCACGTTGATCTGTATCGCTGGAGCGAGGGGAAATATGCAATCGTAGAAGATCTGGCCG
>JAGQQT010000709.1 GCA_020426065.1 Planctomycetaceae bacterium
AATTCAAAACAGGGTCAGATGCCATGAATCCCATTTTCCGCAAACGTCTATCGCGCCGAACCATGCTCAAGGGAACCGGAGTGGCCCTGGGGCTCCCGTTTCTGGATTGCATGATTCCTGCTCTCAATGCCGACCAGAATCTGGAACGGCCTCCGCTGCGGAATGCGTTTCTGTTCATGCCCAATGGAGTCAATCCGGAAAACTTCACTCCTCCCGGTGATGAGGAGAGTTTTGAACTGACTCCCATGCTGCAGCCGCTGGCTGGTGTCAAAGACGATCTGCTGTTACTGGAAAATCTCTGGAATGAAAAAACGGTCGGCCGGAACGGGCACTGGCCTAAAGTGCCTGCGTTTCTGTCCGGAGGATTTGTCGTCCGCACTTCGGGGCGGGACATGGACACCGGGGGGACTTCAGTTGATCAGGTCCTGGCCCAGGAAATCGGCTCCGGCACACCACTCCCTTCGCTCGAACTGGGAGTTGATGAGGCCTACACTGGAGTGGACAACATCGGTGGCGGCTTCACCCGGATCTACGGATCGCACATTGCCTGGCGTGATCCGCACACACCGGTTCCCAAGGAAATTATTCCCCGTCTGGCCTTTGATCGGCTTTTCCGCTCGAACAAAAGTCCGGTCGTCTCAGGATTTACCGCACAACATCCAGCGGTTGCTCAATCTCTTTCCCGAGATGAACTGAGTGTACTCGACCTGGTGCGGGAAGATGCCAGTTCCCTGCGATCAAAAATTGGCACGCAGGACCGAGCCAAAATGGATGAATACCTGGAATCTGTCCGCTCGATTGAGCGTCGGATTGAAAACAGCCTCAAACCACAGAAACGCTGGATCAACAACAGCGACTACGCGCTAGATCGTCCCAAACCCGGCATTCCGGATCAGCATCTGGAACATGTCCGGCTGATGCTCGATATCCTGGTGCTTGGCTTCTGGACTGATACCACCCGCGTGGCGACCTTCATGTTCGGCAATGCTCAGACTGGACGCAACTTCTCGTTTATTGAAGGAGTGAAGGGAAGTTTCCACGGTCTGTCCCATCATCGCAATGAGGAAGACAAACTCGTTCAGTATGAAAAAATCGGAACGTGGCATCTCGCTCAACTGGCGTATGTTATCGAACGCATGAAGGCACTGCCGGAAGCAGACGGTACGCTGCTTGATCATTCGCTGCTGATGTTCGGCTCGACATTACGGGACGGCAACAGCCATGATCCTCATAACCTGCCAATCATTCTGGCGGGACGTGCCAATGGTGCCGTCAACCCGGGCAGACGAATCCGCTATGCCAAAGACACGCCGCTGTGCAATCTCTATCGGGCAATTCTGGCTCAACAGGGGATCACGCGGGAGCACTTCGGAGACAGCAACGGAATGGTCGATCGCCTCGCCTGATTTGGGTCCGAGGGATTCGAGCAAGGTGAGAGTCTTGAATTCCTGAGCAAGATTCTTCATGCTTTTGGATGACTACTCGTTGTTCATCACGCTGAAAGGAACTCTGTCATGCGCTACGTTGCAGTTCTGGTTCTGACATTTCTGCTCTCTCCTGCTGTCAGTCTGATGGCTGATCTTCCCGCAGTCGAACAACAGGGTGGACGGGTCCTCAAACTCGCTCAGAATGATGACCGACTCGATATCTCTTTCCATCTGGCCGATCGGGAAATTGGTGATGCCAATCTCCAGTCGGTTGCCGATCTGACAAATGTCTATTCGATCAATCTGCGCGGTAGCAAGATTACGAATGCCGGGCTGGCACACATTGCCAAACTGGATTCTCTGGTCCGACTCCATCTGGAAAAAACCGAGATCGGCGATGAAGGGCTGGTCCATTTGACCGGCTTGAAAAACCTGGAATATCTCAATCTCTACGGCACGAAAATCACCGATGCCGGTCTGGATCATCTGGCCAGTCTGCCGAAACTCAAAAAGTTGTATCTGTGGCAGACAGAAGTCACGGAACCTGCCGTCAAAAAGCTTCAGCAAGCGCTACCGGAACTGGAAATCGTGATCGGATACGATCTCCCACTCCCTCCGGGAAAGGCAGTCGAGGAGAAACCCGCTGAAGAAAAACCGGCAGCAGAAAAACCAGCTGAGGAAAAGCCCGCTCAATAGTCAGTAACTGATCAAGTTCGGTTTGCATAGAGGACATCACAGGCTGATGTCCTCT
>JAGQQT010000070.1 GCA_020426065.1 Planctomycetaceae bacterium
CCGATCCTAACAATGCCCTGCCGGGTCTCGTCAAAGAGATCTCAGAAAACGCAGCCCTGATCGATGCACTTTATGTGCGAATTCTGAACCGGAATGCAACCTCCACCGAGATCGAGATCGCTCTCCCTTACTTCGCTGCCGTGCAGCAGGAACATGAAAAACTGACGAAGTTGCTGGCCGAGAAAGAAGAATGGTGGAAACCGATCCGTCAGCAGAAAGAACAGGAACGACTCGAAAAAATTGCTGCAGCCGAAAAGACTCTGGCTGCTTACAAAGTCGAACTGGCTCCTCGACTGGAACAGGCCGAAGCAGAACGCAAACAGAAGATTGAAGCGGCCCAGTCTGCCCTGGCTGAATACGAATCCAAAATCCAGGAACCATTTGAGAAATGGCTGACTGAGCAAAAACCAGCTGCCGAGATTCCGTGGGATGTGTTTACCCCTTCCCAGCTGACCGCTTCCAACAAAGCCGAGCTGAAACAGCAGGAAGATGGCTCCATTCTGGCCACCGCCAAGGATGGAATCGGAAACTATGAGCTGATTGCCCAGATCGAGCCCACTACTCTGCAGGCCTTCCGTCTGGAAGCACTGACAGATCCGCAACTCCCAGGCATGGGCCCAGGGCTCCCCCCGAACGGGAATTTTGTGGTCACGGAATTTGAAGTCTTTATCAAACCTCTCTCAGATCCGAATGCGACTCCGGTTCCAGTCAAACTGGACCGAGCCCAGGCAGATTTCAGCCAGGATGGCTTCGATATCAAAACGGCCATCGATGGCTCGATGGCTGCCAATTCCAATGGCTGGGCGGTCTCACCTCAGGTCGGGATTACTCACTGGGCCACTTTCCAGACAAAGGAACCCGTGGTCATCTCCGAGAAATCCGAACTGAAAATCGTGATCCATCAGCGTTATACAGACAAGAAACACTGGCTGGGGAAATTCCGCATCTCAACAACTGCTCACTCCACACCAGTACCACTCGGATTGCCAAAGGACCTCCTGGCACTGGTTAACCTTGCTGAAAGAACACCTGAGCAGAATCAGGAACTGATCAGTTTCTTCCAGCGCTCAGACGCGGAATACCAGAAGCGAAAGGCTGCCATCGGAGAAGCTCAAAAGCCTCTACCTCCAGATCCGGAACTGGTCCGGCTCGAAGGGGTCCTGAAAGCCACTCAGGCACCTGTTGCGGATGACCCGGCACTGGTTGAGTTACGCAGCGATGTGGCCATGAGTCAGAAACTTCTGGAAAACGATCGGCTGACCGTAGCTCAGGATTTGACCTGGGCCCTGATCAACAGCCCTTCATTTTTATTTAACCGATAATGCCAATTTCGATCATTCACCCGCAGAGGGTCATCCCTTTTATGGAGAACCATCATGTTCACAATTAAAGGTCAGCTCGGCAAAGATGTTTGCGATTCTCATGTCGGACTCACCCGCCGCGATGTACTCCGCGTCGGCGGTTCCGGCATGCTGGGCCTCAGCCTGAGTTCCATGCTGCAACTTCGGTCTGCCAGTGCCGCGAATCAGAAACTGATTCAGCATGGCGGAGCAGGCTGGGGGAAAGCCAAAAGCATCATCATGGTTTACCTGCAGGGTGGTCCCAGTCACCTGGACCTGTGGGATCCCAAGGAAAACGTGCCGGACAAAGTTGCCAGTGCGTTTTCGAATATCGATACCGCTCTGCCGGGTGTGAAGGTGACCGAGATCCTGCCCAAGCTGGCCAAGGTGCTCGATAAAACCACGCTCATCCGATCCATGAGCTATACCCCCAACGGGTTATTTAACCACACCGCCGCCATCTATCAGATGATGACCGGTTACACGACCGACAAAGTCAGCCCTTCCGGACAGCTGGAACCACCTTCACCCAAGGACTTTCCGAACTTCGGATCCAACATCATCCGCATGAAGCCAACTGATGTTCCCATGCTTCCCTTCGTGATGCTCCCTCGGCCTCTGCAGGAAAGTAATGTGGTCGGAAAAGGAGGAACGGCTGGTTTCCTCGGGAAATCTTTTGACCCCTACACCCTCTTCCCCAGTGGGGATGATCTCGACATGAACAAGATGGACCGCATTCAGGTGGAAGACCTGAAACTGCGTCCGGAAGTTTATGCCTCCCGTCTGCAAAGACGGGCCAGAATGCGGGATCAGATCAACGACCTGATGCCGGAAGTAGACAAGGCGGTCGCTCACACCAGCATGAACGAATACTATGACAAGGCACTCGAGCTGATCGTCTCCGGTCGCGCTCGGGATGCGTTCATGATTGACCGTGAACCGGACGACGTGCGTGAACTTTACGGACGCAATACCTTTGGTCAGAGCTGCCTGCTCGCTCGCAGACTGGTCGAAGCTGGCACACGAGTTGTCGAAGTCATATGGCCCAAGGTTGCCAATTCCGATAACCACTCCTGGGACCATCATGTCGGCCTGACACAGCGGATGAAAAACCAGTCCGGCCCGATGCTGGATGGCGGCTTGTCCGGTCTGATTACCGACCTGGATCAGCGGGGCATGCTGGATGAAACCCTCGTGGTCGCAGTTGGCGAATTCGGACGCAGCCCACAAAAAGGTGTCAGTACTTCCGGTAACGGAAACAGTGCTGATGGCCGGGATCACTGGCCATACTGCTACACTGCCCTGGTTGCTGGAGCAGGAATCAAGCGTGGTCAGGTTTATGGACAGTCGGACAAAACCGCTTCCGCTCCTCTGGAAAACCCTGTCCACCCCGGCGAACTGCTCGCCTCCATTTATCACTCGTTCGGCATTGATCCCGAATCGATTGTCTTCAACCACCTCAACCAGCCACGCGAACTGGTCAAAGCCCAGGCTGTTCCAGGGCTGTTTGCCTGAACAGATAAGCCCTGAATTCGATTGACGCTCCATGACTCCCAACTCCCGTTGGGAGTTTTTTTGTGCCATCGACAGACCATGTCCCAGAGATTATGGTGGATAGAAGATTCGTCCGCGCATTGCCGATTTCAGACTTGTTGGCAGGCGTCCATGAAAGAGGTTTTCTGATGAACAGCACTGAAATGTCCACTCTGTTAAGCGCCATTCTCGTCAAGAAGGGAATGTACGCCGTCGAGGCAGAAACAGTTGCCGCTCGCATGGTGGATGCCGACCGGATCGGTCGTCCGATCGATGGAGCCTTATCGATCCTTAAAGCTGTCCGCTCGATTGATTTGGGCGATATCGATCCCCGCGCCATCGCCATGACCATTTCAGAAACTGCCGCCTCGGCCTATCTCGATGCCAATGAAGGCATGGGACATGTCCCCGCTTCAAAAGCAGTACATCTGGCCGTGCAGAAAGCAGAAATTGAGGGCATTGCAATGACTGTCATCCGCAACAGTCAGAGCCTGGGCAGTCCACTCGTCTATTCAGGGCTGATGGCAGAAGCGGGGAAGATTGGTTTCTGCTTATCCAATATCCCGGAAGCTCGAGATGAGTCGGGTGGATTTCCGTCCGGAGCGTCTAATGGGTTGCAACCTGCTGCCTGCGCATTCCCCACAGAAAACTGCCTGGCCGGAATTGATCTGGGATTTGGACACAATCTCGATTCATTTTTCGCTTTGAGCGGTGAACTTTCTTCCGTCCTGGGAGTCTTTCATACCATTCTGACCAGTGGCTTGACCGGTGGTCTGACGCCTCAACAAAAAACCCGCGGCCCGTTGCGTGAACGGTTTGAACACACCCTGATTGCCATCAATCCGGAGCGGTTTGCCGGGCGGAAAAAATATCTGAATCTCACACACGAACTGGCAGGAGCATTTCAACATTCAACTTCTGAGCAGGGACTGCGCAGGATTTCCATGGAAATCGAATTCGATTACCCGGCAGAAACGATCGAAGAAGTCACAAAACTGGCCAGCTCCATCAAGGCGATCTGACACCACTGACTTGCCGACCATCCCCTTTCACCAGATAATCCAGAAAACGCACCTGTAGCTCAGCAGGATAGAGCGACGGTTTCCTAAACCGTAGGTCGTGGGTTCGAATCCCGCCAGGTGCATTTTTTCTTGTGTATCAGTGGTACTTGCGAGGCATGACCACCCACTGTTTTCTGGATTCTCCACCGTGGAGTTGCAGCATTTCCAGGATCATTCGGTGCATGCAGAAGCGGATGAAGTCTTCACTGCGGTGCAGATGGCCAGTCCAACCGCCGCTCCGTTGATCGCCGCTCAACTCCAGATAGTTCCGCAGGCTGGCGGTGAACTCTGCATCGGCTCCATCGAAAACGCGAGTATAGGACATATAGGGCTGAGCCATGGCCGACAGCGGATCCGCCATGATCAACTGACCAGAAGCCTGAACCACCTCAGAGTTCTCGTCGGTAGCTTCCCTCTCAGCCAGAGGCCAGGGTTCGGTGGCAATGTGAACCGGTAACGGCAGAGGTGGACGCTCTTCGTATTTGAGTTGCAGTGCCTCCTGCAACGCCCGATCCCATTCGGCCTGCAGAGGATCTATTTCCCCGTCCGCATTTTGACCTCGAATCTGGGACTCCTCACCTGTGGAATTGTCCGAGACGGTACATGAGAGATCTTTCCAGGCCTTATTGATTCGGCCTTTCAACGTTCCCTTCTCACGTGCCTCCTTCGATTTCAGCCATTGCTCCTGACGATAATAAGGATCGATGGCGATGCCGGGTTTGAAGTCCGCAATCCCTGGCGTATACCAGGAGACCTGCATTCCGAGTCGTGGTGGATAATAGGGCGTGTATTCCGTAATTGCTCCAAAGCAGATGCTGTCTACTTCGAGAATCTCTACCAGTTTGAGCAGATCAGCAGGTGAATCGAGATTCAGGCCATGCTCCACCATCGCCGTTTCCACCACGCCCACGGGAATGACCTGAAAGCCTGGGGTTTTCTGCAACTCAGTGTAATAAGCCTCGGCAAACCGACGCCCATCCACACTCCGTTCTGGTGAAAGATTGACAAACGGAGCAATCGCAATTCGGGGCAGGTTGGGAGTGGGATTCGAGACAGCCACTTCCACGATGGCACATCCGGAGGAGAAGCCAGCGCAGGCGAAAACGAGTGCAATCACCACACGTCGTATCGGATTCATGCTGAGCCCCCCAAATACTACTGACTGCAGCCACAAGCGCAGTCCCCACGGAATTTCTGTTCCGCCCTCCATCCGTTACAATCGTCATAACCGGAAGAAGATCTTTAATCGGAATATCCTGCCTGGATTACCAAATTGAATTTTATTGGCTGATCCGGAACTCTGAGTACCTCATGAATTTTCAGCTACGCACAGCAAACCCGGATGATGCCCCTGCCATTCTCTCCCTGATTCAGGGGCTGGCGGATTATGAGCACCTCTCTCATGAGATCGTCGCGACCGAATCATTACTCAGAGCGACTCTTTTTGGTGAACATTCGGTTGCCGAGTGTCTGCTGGCAGAAGTGAGCGGGGCAGCAGTGGGGTTTGCCCTGTTTTTTCAGAACTATTCCACGTTTCTGGGACGTCCGGGGATCTATCTGGAAGATTTGTTCGTGATGCCTGAGTTCCGCAAACAGGGAATCGGCAAGGCCCTGTTTCAGGAAGTCGCCCGACTGGCTGTGGAGCGGAACTGCGGAAGGATGGAATGGTCCGTTCTCGACTGGAATCAACCTGCCATCGATTTTTACAGGTCGATGGGTGCCCAATCACAAGAGGAATGGACCGTTTATCGATTAACCGGCGAAACGCTGCAGCAGGCTGCCCGAACCTGATGTGGACCAGTTTTCGC
The DNA here is from genome assembly GCA_020426065.1 of Planctomycetaceae bacterium. Taxonomy (GTDB): domain Bacteria; phylum Planctomycetota; class Planctomycetia; order Planctomycetales; family Planctomycetaceae; genus Rubinisphaera. The sequence continues at coordinate 5,743 of JAGQQT010000070.1, forward strand.
CTATCCGGTCCGGGTCAAATCGAGTTGATTCCCAAATCTTTCAATGACTCGCAGTTTTAACGGGGCAAAATCTGGTTCATCAATCGTCCCTTTTTCCACCATTCGCTCCGCCGCTCGACTGGTTTCTTTCAGGATCGCCTCATCGCGGTCAAACCGGGTAACGCGAAACGGTTGTGAACCGTGCTGTTCGGTTCCGAGAATATTTCCCGGGCCACGCAGTGCAAAATCGGCTTCCGCGACATCGAATCCACTCGCGTAACGCTCAATCGCGCGCAGCCGTTCCAGCGAATCCTCATTGGTCGAGGAGGACATCAGGAAACAATAGCCGCGAAACGCACCCCGGCCAATTCGTCCCCGCAATTGATGCAGCTGGGACATGCCAAACTGCTGTGCATCTTCAATCACCATCATGGTGGCGTTGGGGACATCCACTCCCACTTCCAGAACTGTTGTCGCCACCAGCACATCAATCTCCCGCTCTCGAAATCGCGCCATGATCTCGTGCTGTGTTCCTCGATCCAGTTGTCCGTGCAACACCGCTACCCGAAAATCCTGCAGTTCATTCTGACTGAGCGATTCATACACCTGTAAAGCACCGGCTGGCGCATCGGGATTGTCGGAGTTGATGTAAGGGCAAACCACATAAGCCTGCCGGCCTTCACGCAGTTTGGCTGTAATAAACTCCCAGGCCTTATGCCGGGATTTGTCATTCAACAGCAGCGATGTGATGACCGGCTGCCGGCCTGGTGGCTGTTCAGTCATCAGGGTCAGATCCAGATCTCCGTATTGAGTCAGACAGAGACTGCGCGGAATCGGAGTGGCGGTCATCACAAGAACATGTGGTGTTGTTTCTGCCGAGTCAAACCGGCTTCTCTGGACCACACCAAACTTGTGCTGCTCATCAATGACTGCCAGCCCCAGCTGATGATATTGCAGATCCTGCTGAATGACGGCCTGCGTTCCACAGATCAGCTGCATTTCCCCGGTGCGGATCTGCTCTACCAGTTGAGCCCGTTCACTGGCTTTCAGGTTGCCTGTGAACAGACAACGCCGCACCCGACTGTGCAGTAACAATTCATGCATGGTTTCCCAGTGTTGACGGGCCAGAAGTTCTGTCGGCGCCATCATCACCGCCTGATAACCGGCAGCAACAGCCGCCAGCATTGCGTAGATCGCAATCACTGTTTTTCCCGCACCGACATCCGCCTGCAACAAACGGTGCATCGGATTCGAGCTTTCCAGATCTGTCACTACATCACTGATGGCCTGCTCCTGTCCCCGAGTCAGTTCAAACGGAAACAGAAGTCGAATTCGAGCGTCAATCTGTGGCGTAACATGGATGACCGGAGATTTTTCCCTGGTGCGGCGAATGCGACGCCTGAGCTGCAGGCCGACCTGAAAGTCGAGCTGCTCATCGAATACGAGACGACGTCGGGCGGCCTGAAAGGCTTCCACCGAACTCGGCTGATGCAGATTACGAATCGCCTCTTCCAGCCTGGGCAGGCGATAATGTTCCAGCAGGCGGATGGGAAGATGATCGGCCACATTTCCCGCCACGTAATCCAGCACCTGGCCAACATGTTTTCTGAGTGCATCCTGGGTTAAGCCTTCGGTCAATCGATACCGAACCAGAATCTTTCCCGGGCTATTGTCTTCATCCAGATCGAGCCACTGAATCCGGGGATGACCGATTTCCCAGCGCTGGTCGCGGAATTTCGGTTTTCCTGTCCACAGACAATCCCGGTTCATTTCCAGCTGACGCAGCATCCAGGGCTGATTGAACCAGTTCCCGCGGATCAACCCGGTTTCTGTGCGGAGAATAGCGCTGGTCAGAGTGCGGCCCCGCGAAATGGCTTTGGCATCCGTATCGACAATCTGACCGCGAACCGTATGAATCCGATCATCCGTTAAATCATTGACTCCCGAAAGATGAGTCAGATCAATCAGATCTCGCGGCACGAGCCATAATAAATCTCGGACGGTCTCAACACCCAAAGCCTGCAGCAGCTGAGCCCGGTGCGGGCCAATCCCGGGCACGAATCGAATCTGCTGCTCGAGTCGCGGAAGGAGCTCTTCTCGGGAATCATCCTCATCTGGGTTCACAATTGGATTCCATCTGGAAGAGCATGATATCAGAACCTGTCTGATCGTCTGATGAAAGGGGCGATCCCAAGGCAACGCACTGAAGACATTACCTCAGCCGGGGAGAAGTCAGACTGCTGCAGTTTACCAGACCAGCAGCGAAGTGCCCCATGTCAGGCCGGCACCAAATCCGCACATCAGCAGAGTATCTCCCCGGTCAATGACACCTGCCGAGCAGGCTTCATCGAGCACAAGCGGGATGGATGCGGCAGACGTATTTCCATATTTGTGCACATTGTTCAGGAATCGATCCGGAGCCAGCCCCAGCTTTTCAGCCACCGCATCAATGATTCGCTGATTGGCCTGATGCAGAACATACAGGGAAACATCGTGTCGGGAGAGCCCGGCCGATTCCAGAACGACTTCGATGGATTCCGTCACGGTTCTGACGGCCCACTTGAAAACATTCCGACCATCCATCTGGAGGTAATGTTCGCCAGAGCGAATGGCTTCGGGTGTCAGTGGGAATCTGGTTCCTCCGGCCTTCCGGTCAAGCATCATTCCGCCGCTACCGTCAGATGCCAGCTGATAGGCTTTCAAACCCTGCTGCATTGTCCCCGGTGCCAGCAGAACTGCTCCTGCTCCATCGCCAAACAGCGGAGCAATCGAACGATCCGTCTGATCGACAATCCGGGAATTGCAATCTGCTCCAATCACCAGAGCTAAACGCGAATTCCCTGTGGCCACATATTGAGCGGCAGTTGTTAACGCATACATGAATCCGGAACAGGCTGCCTGCACATCAAATGCGGGAGCATCCAGACCCAACCGGTCCTGAACCAGGCAGGCCGTTGAGGGGCATTGATAATCCGGAGTAAATGTCCCGACAACCAGCAGATCCACATCACTGGCATACAGGCCAGCTTTGGCCAGGGCATACTGAGCAGCCCGCACCGCCAGATCACTCGTCGATTCCTCTTCCGCAGCAATCCGACGCTCCCGAATGCCCGTACGCTGCTCAATCCAGTCTGGATCGCAACCGGGACACTGTTCTGCCATCTGCTGGTTGGTTCGCACCAGTTCCGGGACATAGGATCCCGTACCGATGATCTGCACACCCATCAGGGAGTTCACTCGGCGCGTAACATTCCGGCCCAGTCTTGGGATATTGGCGGCAGACTGTGAAACAGTTTCATCCATGGATTCTGCAGGAATTTCGCTTCTTCAGAGAGTCAATGGTGAGTGAATGAGACCGACTGGTTCATGAGAAAATTATTTAATGCGCAGGATACGGTGAGTTGGACAAATACGCAATATCATGCCAACCTTGGAACCGACATTCTCCCCGGTTTTTCGAAAAAACATGAGTCATTTCTGATGTGTCCATGCCGGGAATTTGTCGAGTTCATCTCCATTGTCTATAGTCTGGATCCGGGGATTTCCCGCAATATTTCCCTTTCTGGCAGACTCTGGACAAACTGATGTCTCATGAAATTGATTCGCTGATCGTATCTCCGGAATTCTATTTTCTGGCGGAAGCGAGCCTCTGTCGCGACGATCAGTTCGAGAAAAGAGTGCGATCCGGTAAATGTCCGCCACTCCCAGAATCCTTCCGCCTCCCGGACCTGTTCATCCGCAGCCTGGAAGAACCCGCCGGGCAGTCAGTTCTGGCCTGCTGGAGTGAACAGGGGCTTGGGATTCAGTTTCAGCTTGAGGCCCCTGCTCCGGCAGACTCCGCAGGTTTGAAAAAAGCTTCCGTTCTGGATCGCATTCAGCTATTTATCGATACTCGTGACCTGAAATCGAATCACCGGCTCACCCGCTTCTGTGCGGTTTTCGAGATCGTTCCGCCCAATCGATTTCTGGGAAAACAGAACGCGAAGATCTCGCTCAACGAATCCTCACACCATCATCAGCAACTCGAAACCGGTACCATCGAGATTCCTTTTGCAAGTTCACTGAACAAGCAGGGATATCTGCTGAGTATCTTCATCCCGCGGGAAGTCCTGACCGGATTCTCACCCGCTGAAGTTCCCTCGCTGGGGTTTTATTATCTGTGGAATGACTGCCAGCTGGGAATGATTTCGTTCGGCCCCCGACCGGAGTTTCCCGTTGCCAGCGATCCCAGTTTGTGGCCCAGCTTAAAGCTGATCAGTTGATTGAACTGATGGATTTCTCTGGAGCAGCAGACTGGCGATCAACACCAGCAGCATGGCAACAGAGTTCATCACTTCTGTTGACCGATGATAACTGCGAAACCATTGGGGACGTGGCGAACCGAGCGGCAGGAGCATCTTGACCAGTTCGCAGTAAACGAAAATATAATCAACCACCAGGGTGATGACCGCCAGCAGAATCAGGCTGAAGGCGAACAGATAACGCCTTTTTCCACTCGCCAGCATGGCATTCGCAAGACCAGTCAGCAGGCTGCCTCCCAGCAGTACAAACGTAAACGTGTAGTACACGGGAAAACGAAGGAGCACAAGCTGATCCAGAATCAGCGAATCAAAACCGCCCCGTGTAATTTCATGAACCGTGATCATGACGAACAGGATCGCCGCAAATACCCAGCCAGCAGTCAGCATTCTGAGTGTTGCCACGAGAAAGTTGCGGGGACGATTCGGGTCTGGCATCGGAACTGAATTCGGATAGGAGTCTGTTTTCGAAGTGAGGCTCTGTTTGGGCAACACAATACTGGTATCAGGTGCCCCGGGCTAACATCAGCGATACAGCTTGGCGGATGCACTGGATGCAGGGGTCTCTCGTCCGCTCCCGTTCACATATTCGGGGGAACGAAGCGATTGCTGCTGATCGGTTGAGGAGAAATCAGCCTCAGCCAGCAGACGGGGCCGAAACACAACCAGAATCAATAAAGGCAGATACCACAGCAGATAAAGTCCACCCAGCTGGGGATACCAGAATTGTGTTGCGACAATGATGGCGGCACTGGAGGAAAGCAGAACTTCCAGATTCTTTTTTCTGGGCCAGATCGTCAGGGAAATCACCAGCAGCAGAAACGCCACAATCACCGGAACACGGTAGGCAGGATGCACTCCCGTCCAGAATCCCTGCTGGTTGGGTGCCCCATCAAAACTGAGGACACGAAAGTCAATGCGATGAATCGTCTGCTGGGTGAACGCGTAAGCATCTGGTGTGATCAGGGCAATCGAACCAGCCAGTAACGCTCCCACCAGAATGACACCCGCGAAAAACCGCAAGGACCGCTTCCAGCCAAAGAAGGAAGCCCAGACAGGCAGGATGAACACTGGGAAGAACATGGAACCACAGGCACACCCCATCAGGATACCGGCCCAGAAGGGATAGGCGTAACAGGCAAAGGCCCATACCAGAAAGGCACAGGGTAAAACCTGGTTCACCTCTCCCACAACGTACGAAGTGGCAGGGATCAACAGGTAGAGCGTGGCCATCGCTGTCCCTTGAGCCGCATCTTTGAACAGCGAACGACCGATCCAGTACAGCCCGCTCACAATGGCCAGGTGGGCGAGCATCGCCAGTATGCGAGCTGCCGTTTCATGCACAATTCCGAAGCTGGAAGGATCGTTCACCCGAACATTCGCGCCCACCAGTTGCCGGGAAGTCGCTACCGCTGGCATCGCCAGAATGGAGGCAGCGGGTCCGGCAGTCACATCATCAGACGAATGGGCTCCTGAGGGATCAGGTGCCTGCTGTGGATTCTGGGGTGGACGTTGAGAGTTAGTCGCGGCTTCGAGAATCTTCTCTCCCTGCATGACTGTCGAAACGGTCCCCGGAGGAGCGGGTCTCGTGATCGCCTCCGTCAGCAGAAACGCGAGGGCACAGCAGCCCAGAAAACGGATCCCGGCCGTCGACAGATTGGATTCAAGTCGGGATCGTTTCGAAAAAAAACCATCAAACAGAAGCCGAGCCAGACAAAAGGCTGTCACAATAAACAGCCAGGTATTGCCCAGCATTCCCCGGGCGTCATTTCTTACCAGCAGCAGACCGGGAGACAACGATAACAGCAGGATCAGGTCAAAATTTCTGAGGGACCAGATCCGACGAAAGCGATAATACACCGCGATTATCAGCATGGCCGACAGATACAGC
>JAGQQT010000710.1 GCA_020426065.1 Planctomycetaceae bacterium
GGGGAGGGAATCTGTTGCTTCGTCACCCTCAAGCATGGTGAAGGCAATGATGAGATGAAGAAGGAACTGACTCAGCACGTCCGCAAACAGATTGGAGCAATTGCGACACCGGATCAGATCCGCTTCGCCGCAGCAGTGCCCAAAACCCGCTCCGGCAAAATCATGCGACGACTCCTCCGAGACATCGCCGCTGGCCGCGAATCCGCCGGCGACACAACCACCCTGGAAGACTACTCGGTTCTGGCAAAACTGCGAGACACGGATGAGTCGTAAGCTGGTTGATATCCCAACCTGTTAGATATGAATCGGAGTGCCACGGCTCACAGAGTCGTGGCACTCATGTCCTTCCTAACCCAAGTCCTGAATTCCGGAACGGTCAATGACTTCCTCCGTTGAGCAGCAATACCAGAAGGAGATGGATGCTCTGCTTCCGTACGAGCGGATGGAGCGTTGTATTGCCATGGTGAAATGGTCCAGAGAACTTCTGGAACGCCAGATTCGTTCAGATCAGCACCCGAGCTCAGAAGAACGAATTCAACTCATTGTGGCTCGTCGGATCTATTCCTCCAGCCCCATGATTGTGGCACACATTGATCAAAGGCTGGATGATGTTCCCGGTTGATGCGTTTCAAAACACGCTCCGTAAGGCTTCGGAGTGCTTTGATCGTCTGGAGATTCGCTTTCATCTGACAGGTGGCATCACAAGCATTCTCTATGGTGAGCCACGCATGACCCAGGATATTGATCTCGTTATTGATCCTGTGGCAACGGCCAGACAGGTCGATGAATTGATCTCATCAATTCAGGAAGCTGGTTTTGTTTGTGATGAGAAGTCGATCCATCTCGCAATCGAAACAGCAGGCATGTTTCAGCTGTTTGATCGAACAGAGTTACTCAAGCTGGATATCTACCCGCGTGAACTGATCCCGGGAGAACTGGACCGTTCAGAACAATGTGAAGTATTTCAGAAAGTCATTTATCCCATCGCATCTCGACAGGATACAATATTGTCAAAACTGATCTGGATCTCTAAGGGAAGCCATAAAAGCCGGCGCGACCTGCGACAACTCTGGAGAAACTCATCGAGCAATGAGAAAACCTTCGTGAGAAAATACGCTCAACAGGTCCAGCAGGAGGCATTATTGGACCAGGTCCTGATGGAGCAGGATGAATTGGAATGAGTTCGGCAGGCACTTTTGCTCGGCTCACAGAGCCGTGGTACTCATGTCCTTGCTAACCCAAGTCCTGAATTCCGGAATGGTCAATGACTTCCCACAATTGGGCAACAATGGAGGAGGGAGCTGGATGCACTGCTTCCATACGTGCATACGGAGTGTTGTATTGTCCTGGTGAAACAGACTCAAGGCTGTTTGATTTACCTGGTTGATGCCCGATGCCATGCCTGTCTCGCGCAGTATCGTCCACTCATCACAATATTACTTAGCAATGTGGACTTGGCACCATCTGCCACAAGTGATCAGGCAGAGCTTATCCAATCCGCGTGATACTCTCTTGCTACACCCTCACCCAACTTCCGCCAGGTATTGTTCAACGGTCAACCCCCGCTGACTCATGTCAATCAGCTCCACCGGATGAAGCACCGGAATGGATAAGCCGCGCTGGCGGAGGAGGGATTGCAACTGGAGGGAGCAGCCGACATTGCCGGAGGCGATGACATCCGGGTTCTGTTTGAGGATCGCTTCAATTTTCCGCTGCCCCAGCCGGTCGGACATTTCCGGTTCAGTCAGGTTGTAGCTGCCTGCGGCTCCACAGCAGATGTTGGGTTCGGCAATCGCCAGCAACTGCAGCTGGGGAATCTGTAGCAGCAGTTTGCGAGGTTCCTGCTCGATTTTCTGAGCGTGCCGCAGGTGGCAGGCATCCTGGTAGACCACCCGAATTGGCAGTGGAGACAGATCCGGCAATGGCCCCAGCAGACTTAGAACCTCATGCACATCACGCACCTGGTGGGCAAATCCATTTAACGCAGACTTAAGGGTTTCATCATACTTTGCCAGATGATCATATTCCTTAAGCATCGCGCCGCACCCGGCAGCGTTGACAACGACATGATCAACGGCGAGGGCCTGGAATGCTTCCAGATTAATCCGGGCCCGTTCCAATGCCCGCTGCGGATCTCCTCCGTGGAAATCAATCGCTCCACAACACCCTTGCGC
>JAGQQT010000711.1 GCA_020426065.1 Planctomycetaceae bacterium
GGGAGCGATCACGATTGGTTTGACTCCTGTACCTTCGAAGCCGGCTTCGGGGGTTCCGTCGGACTGCAGGTGGTTGGTGGCCCAGAGGACGCCGCGGGAGACAACGTCGAGCCAGACTTCGGTATTCATCGTTTCATTGTGATGCCCCAGAGATGTCCCAAACATGCGGGTGCCGCCGAACTGGTTGGCCCAGATGACGACCATGTCTCTTTCCTGCTCTTTGCTGTAAGCAGTGGCGAGCGGCAGGCAGTTGTCCCACACTTTTTCAATGTTGTAGAGCTCGCCGTTGGGGGTCTGCCATTTTTCGGGGAACGCTTTCATGATGGGATGATCGGCAGCCTGATTGACCACTTCCAGAGATGTGTTCTTGCGGTCGTGCTTCCAGGAAGTGACTCCAATCGCTTCCCGCCAGGACTCCGCTCCCTGGGTCGCATTGCGGTAACTGTGCAACGCACAGTGAATGAAGACGCCGGGGGTCCCTCCGTAATGAGCGGCGGCAATGGACTCCACAAACTTGTCATCCGTGACTCCACCAAAGCATTCATTGTGCACAATGATATCGTACTTTTTGGCCCAGTTCGGTTCCGAATAGACCGAGACCTTGTGCTCCTTGCCATCTCCTCCTTCATGAATAATGTCCCAGGAAATACTGAGCCGCTGACTGAGTCCTTCACTGATGATACGTTTCTGGTTTTGATAATCGTGGCAGCAGCCGCCGGTGATCAGGAGCCCCTTGAGCTTGGTCTTGGGAGCGGCGTCTTCGGCCTGAAGCGATGGGGAGGGTGTCATAAAGCCAGCCAGGCAATACAGCAGCGCCAGCAGCAATCCGCAGCGAGGGGAGGAGATCATGATTCAACTTTCTGGAAGGAGCGATCCGGGCAAATATTCGAGGTCTCAACATCAAACAGATAGCATGCCATGACCGCAGGGCCGATGCAACTTCGGACTTAACCTGGCCGCGCGATTGACTCCGCTGCAGCGATGGTCAATCATGTCGGGACAAAGTTGAATCGAGCGGTGGCTTTCGAAAGAGGAGTGATGAGAATGCGTTTACTGACGGGAATGATTCTGGCATTGCTGATTTCCATGCCAGCGGCAGCGACCGCGAAAAGCCCGAACATCCTGCTGATTTTTGCGGATGATCAGCGAGCCGACACGATTGGAGCGTGGGGCAATGAGCATATCAAAACCCCCAACATTGACAGCCTGGTGAATTCAGGAACCAGCTTCCGTAACAACTACTGCTTTGGGGGAGACAGCGGAGCGGTCTGCATTCCCAGCCGGGCCATGCTGCACACCGGGCGTACCTGGATGCACTCCAATCATCAGATGAAAGGGGAAGTGACACTCGGTGAACTGCTCCGCAGCCAGGGTTATCGCACCTTTGCCACCGGCAAGTGGCACAACGGCAAGGAAGCGCTGCTGCGGAGTTTCGAGAATGGCAAAAACGTGTTCATGGGTGGGATGTGCGACCATTTGAAGGTGCCGATTTCGAATATCGAGAATGGAGATCTGGTTTCCAAAGGTCAGCAGCCGAACAGCTTTTCCAGCACCCTGTTTGCCGATGCGGTCATTGAGTTCCTGAAATCGCCGCGTGAAGATCAGCCGTTTTTTGCGTACCTCGCGTTTACAGCGCCACACGATCCGCGGAATCCGCCCGAAGCCTATCGGGAAATGTATTATCAGAAGCGTCCCCCGCTGCCGGAAAATTTTCTGCCCCAGCTCGATTTTGATAACGGTAGCCTGGTGATTCGGGATGAAGTGCTCGCCGCCTGGCCACGAGATCCGAATGTGATTCGCGATCAGCTTTCGGAATACTACGGACTGGTCACGCACATGGATGATCAGATTGGCCGCGTGCTGAAAGCCCTGGATGAAACCGGGGAACGGGACAACACCATTATTGTTTACGCGGCCGATCATGGTCTGGCGATGGGCAGCCATGGTCTGCTGGGAAAACAGAACCTGTTTGAACACAGCATGAAATGCCCGCTGATTTTTGTGGGACCAGGCATCCCGGCCGGAAAGTCCTCGGAGGCATTCTCGTATCTGCTCGATATCTATCCCACTCTCTGCGGACAACTGGGCGTGGCTCCCCCGGAGCGTGTGGAAGGGAAGGATCTGAGCGGTATTATTGCCGGCAAGTCCAGCAAGGTTCGGGAGTCGGTTTT
>JAGQQT010000712.1 GCA_020426065.1 Planctomycetaceae bacterium
TACCAATGCCCTCCGGGAGGGTCGGCGCAGCCGGGGAGGGCGAACCATTTGCAAAGCTGTTGATCATAAACACCTGCGCCTGCGGCTACGGGTCAAACGTGCGCTTTGTTTATCTGTGACCAAAATATTGACTCAAAGATCAAACACAGCAGAAGGTGTTTGAGCTTCAACAAATTGCCCAGCCCACTCGCCACCTTCGGCATCGGGCCGCCCTGTACACCACGGAACTTTCTGATTCGATGTCTTGGCCAGGCGCTCGTGCTTGCCTGACCCGCCTGATTTCACAATACTTCACGCTGTGCGGCAGCCTGCTGTTTTGCCTCTTCTGACCGTTTTGGGCATCAAAATGAAAATCGTCCAGTTTCTGGAACATCACGGCATCAAGATCAATCCGTTTTCCCAGGAAGACGCCAGTATTGACCACGTCTTCTCGGAGCACTGCGTGAACGGTGTTCACCATCCGGGCTGGGACAAAATCTATGGCCATCCCGGGCATCCTTCCACTTCGGTCGTGTTTGGAGAAAAAGGGAGCGGAAAAACGGCTCTGCGGATGCAGATGCGGAACGAGCTGCTCAAGCACAACGCAACCGCCGGCAACGAGCGTTCCTTTATCATCGAGTACGATGACTTCAACCCGTTTCTGGATAACTTCCGGGAGCGGATGCATGGTCGGAACAGACAACCGGAAAAGATGTTGCGGAAATGGCGGTTGTGGGATCACATGGATGCCATTCTCGTCCTGGGCGTGACGAAACTGGTGGATCGGATTCTCAAGGACCGTGCAAATACCGACCCGGCCATCGCCGTGGCCGATGAACGCCTGCAGGATCTGACTCATAACGAACGCCGGGATTTCCTCCTGCTGACCGCCGTTTACGATCGCTCATTTGATGAAGCTCCCATGCGTCGCTGGACCTCACTCAGAAGCCGGCTCAAATATCGCAACTGGAGTTGCTGGAAAGAATTCGGCATCGGATTGCTGGCCACCCTGGTCATTCTGGGAGTCACTTACTGGCTCGAACTATTTCCCGGCTATCTGAAGTGGATCAGTATCAGCGTGCTGGTTTTCTGGTTGCCGCTCATCTGGAAACATCTCCGTCTGGCCTGGTGGGCCTGGGATGTTTCCCGTCAGTTGCGAGTCATCGATCGTCTCCCCAATTCGCTGCGAAAAATCCTCACCCGCTTTCCGGGGCAGGATATTCTCGGCCAGCCAATTCCCCGCAAGAATCGGAGCGACGACCGTTACGAACTGCTCGCCAAGTTTCAGGCGATTCTGAAGTCGCTCGGGTTTGAACACATTATCGTACTGATGGACCGGGTCGATGAGCCGCACCTGATTAACGGCTCGGCCGAGCGGATGAAGGATCTGGTCTGGCCGATGTTCGATAACAAATTTCTCAAGCATCCCGGCTTCGGCTTCAAAATGCTGCTGCCGGCAGATATGGCTCCCTTCCTGCAGAAGCAGGGGCGTGATTTTTATGAAAAGAGCCGGCTCGACAAGCAGAACCTGATTCTGTCACTGGCGTGGAGTGGGCAGTCGCTTTACGACATGACCAACGACCGCATCAAAGCCTGCTCGGAAAAGTCCGATCAACCCGCTTCCATGCAGCAGCTGTTTGCGGATGATGTTTCCCGCGATATGCTGATTGACACCTTCTCCCGACTGCGGGTCCCCCGGCATCTGTTCAAGTTCCTGCACCGACTGATGCTCGACCATTGCAGCAAATATACGGATGAAGAACCAAACTGGAAAATCGCCCGCGATACCATCCAGACCACACTGGCCCTCTACCTGCGAGACCTGGAATCCTTCGATCGCGGTGCGGGAACCCTGTAAAGAAAAACCATCTGAAAGAGACCACGACTCAAGAACATCGCCCCCCCTCCTTTCACCCTCCCCCTAGGAGGGTCGGCGAAGCCGGGGAGGGAAAGTTCAATCACCGCTCGCCTGGAAGGTATTGGGATCACACAACTGTTTAGATGATTCAAAATGAGGTAAATTGAGGCAGACAATAGTTTGAAAAAATGAGCCGCAAGGCGCTAGCCGCGGGTGTTTGCTGTTGAATATCCAATAAAGACAAACCCGGCTAGCGCCTTGCGGCTCATTCACAACTCATAGGGTAGCCCCGATAGCTCCGCTATCGGGGACGACGAAGTCGACA
>JAGQQT010000713.1 GCA_020426065.1 Planctomycetaceae bacterium
GAAAGGATCTTCGATGCATGTTTGCTTTTCTCAATGTCAGACCAGTTCTTAGTCCACAAACAGGAATTCATTACTGTTGAGCAGAATCCGGATCAGTGCGGTGAGTCCATGCTGGTGGGCAAAAGTGGTAAAGCGGGATTGTTCTTCGCTGGTTGGCGTTCTCAGCCATGCCAGTTGAACGGCCCGGTTGACCTGGGATTCCAATCCTTGTTGCTCCTGCTCGATTCGTCCGGCAATCCATCCGCTCCCCTTCAGGACGAAATCATTATTGAATATGGCCAGCGACTGCAGGGCCGACACCGAGAAACCCCGCTTCGGCGCCAGCAAACCGAGGTCTGGAAAATCCATGGCCTCCATGAAGGGATCCGGAATGCCACGCCAGACGACTCGGTATATGCTGCGGCGATTTGCTCCGGGGGATTCCCAGTCGTAAGTGGTATAGTCCAGTGCCGGTGTGGCCTGCGGACCTTGAGTCTTTATGAAATGCTCGATTCCCGGGCCTCCCATCGTGAGATCGAGCCGGTTGGCCATTCGCAGGACGGAGTCCCGGAATGTCTCCGCGTCGAGACGTTGACGGTTCATTTTCCAGAGCAACTGGTTATCGGTAATCTCTGGTGGAGCCGTTCCCAGACTCGATTGCTGCCATGTTTTGCTGGTCAGGATGAGTCGATGCAACTGTTTCAGTGAGCCACCCGCTTCATCCCGGAACCAGATTGCCAGCCAGTCGAGCAGTTCCGGATGGGTCGGCTGGCTTCCCATTCTTCCAAAATCATTGGGGGTGTCACACAGGCCTCGACCAAAGTGATACTGCCACGCACGGTTCACGATGCTGCGCCAGGTGAGCGGATTGTCATGATGGGCCAGCCAGTCTGCCAGGGCCGCTCGACGCTGCGCTTCCTGACTGGGATCTGGTAATTCGAAACGACCCGGGAGCCAGTCGATGGCCTGCATTGCTCCCGGTCCGACTTCCCGAACCGGTTTATCAATATCGCCCCGCCTCAACAGATGGACCACCTTCGGCTGCTGGGGAGCGGGGAGCTTCCTGGCATGTGACCACGTTGTAGAGACCCCATACACAACTTCCCGTTGAGGTAAGGTTGTCAATTCCCGCTGGGCATATTCTCGGAGAGCAACTGCGGCGATTGCTGCTGATTCCACCTCGTTTCTCTGCTCAGCGGGTTTGTTCAATCCCGTGCGAACCTCAGGGGGAAAGACCTGAGCCGCTCCGTCCGGGGCATCTGTCACCTGCAGCCGAAACCGACCGATCACATGTTTGGGGGGATACAACTGTTTGAGCGTAACAGCCAGCTTACCACCGGCAGAAACATCCAGCGGTGCTTCCAGTTCAAAGACAATGAAGTGGGATTCATTCACCCGGGGAAAAATCGCCCAGCCAGTTTGCAGATCCCCATCGATTGCCTGGGCTGAAGTCCAGCCTTCCTGATCAAAGTCGGCAGAGGCACGCGAGACTTTGAGCCGGACGGGAGCGGTGGTGCCTTCCGCAAACCAGTCCAGTTGAACTTCCGAGAGATGAAGATTCCCATTCCCCGCTCTGCCCGGCCCGTTCATGGGCAGAGTTTCATCCATTAACACATCGAGCCTCACGGCAGTCAGCTGCTGCAGCTCGACTGTTGAAGTCACGGTGTAATGCTCCTGATCTGGCACCGTGCCGCTGGCGAGGACCGAGCCATCCTGCTGTTTCGTCAGTGTAGCCCCCCCCGCAGATATGTAGACATCGGGATCAAGGAGTTTCCATGCAACGGGCTTCGATTGTCGCTCTGAAGCCCATGTTGCAACAACGTCTGCGTATTGCGGCTGCAGGAGCACATTCGGATCGCGGGATGAGGCCGCAGCAATCAGTCCCTCCAGTTCCTGCCGACGTTGCATTACTGCGGGTGAGGTATCGAAATCAACATCTCCCTTGCCGACACCGGCAAAGACGGCCTGGAGAGCGTAGTAATCTTCCTGAGAGATGGGATCGAATTTGTGAGTATGGCAGCGGGCACAGTTGGCCGTTGAACTGACGAAGGCCGCCATGGTCTGTGTCACGATATCATCGCGATCCAGGTAATCGAAGGTGACCGGAGCGGTGCTCGCCCGACTCAACTCCAGAGGACCCGCCGCCATAAAACCGAGTCCGGCCAGCAGTTGTGGTTCC
>JAGQQT010000714.1 GCA_020426065.1 Planctomycetaceae bacterium
GATTGCGATCATCGCCATTCTGGTGGCATTGTTGCTCCCTGCTGTGCAACAGGCACGCGAGGCCGCCAGACGAAGTAGCTGCAAGAATAATCTGAAGCAGATTGGACTGGCATTGCACAATTATCACGACGTCTTCAATGCCCTCCCCCCCGCCGTGAACCAGTGCCGCGACTGGGGTGGATCCCTGTGGGATCACCGTGGTTGTCCCGGTTATGCATTTCGGATTCTGCCTTACCTGGAAGAGTCTGCCTTGTATGACACCATTACCTGGGGGGTACTGTTTGAAGGCAGCAGTACTGTCAATGTTCAGCAGCGAACCGCTCACATTGATGTGTTTCATTGCCCATCCGATACCATCCTGCTGACAGAAGCGGGTTCAGCCAACTTTTCCGGTTTGATGAGAAACTACCCAGTGAACCTCGGGACAACGGATTACGACCAGTCGACTCTCACGCAAAGTGGTGTGACCTATACCCACAAAAAGGGTCTGTTCGAGTTCTTCAACAAGGCGGTTCTGTTTCGTGACTGTACTGACGGACTTTCCAACACCTACATGGTCGGTGAAATCATCACTCCGGACAGCCTGAATACCTGGACTGGCATGGGGCGTATTCACCAGAACATGGGGACTGGTTTCACAGCGTTCTACACACCGAACTCCTCAAATCAGGACAACATTGCCAATGGCTACAGCAGTCTTGGAGGAGAAAATCCTCCGCAGTCAGCGATCGCCGGAAACTGGTGGGATGCAATCGTTACATTGCGAAGTCATCACAAGGGGGGAGCCCAGGTGACTCTCGGTGATGGCTCGGTCCGATTCATCAGCGATAACATCGATCTGGGAACCCATCATGCCCTGGCTGGCCGGTCCGATGGAATTGTCGTGGGTGAATTCTGATTGTGTCAGATGATTCGGGGCAGTCTGATCGTTTCTGGCTGCCTTTGATTTTCCAGCAGGAAAAGTGGTAAGGCGAAACATGAGTGCTCTTCTCAAAAAAACTGTATTCTGTTTGTTGATGCTGTCAGGTTTGTGTATTTTCGGTTGCTCTCGGGGTGATGGCAAGATCCCCGTCACAGGAACGGTCACCTGGAATGGAAGTCCACTTCAGAGTGGTACGGTGACATTTCTTGCTGAAGGGAAGAGTTCGGAATCTGCTGAGGTAAAGAACGGCGAGTTTCGCATCAGGACGACTCCCGGAGACAAGAAGGTCGGCGTGACTGCCTATCGGGAAATTGCGGTATCTGGAGGACGTGAAGGTGAAGTGCGGGATCACCAGTATCTTCCAGCCAACTGTAATCAGAATTCCAATCTTCAGGTCACTGTTACAGCGAATGGCGACCCGGTAAAATTCGATTTAGAGGGTGAAGAAATTCCTGAGCCGAAAGGGTTTGGGGAATTTCAGGAGCGTCCCAATACAGATTCAGGGCGTGAAGACAGTGGTCGTGGTTCAGAAAACAGACGTCCAGAAAGGTAATATTGTTTTATGAGTACTCAATCCGTGAATGTTGCAATGGTTGGTCTGGGTTTCGGATCGGAATTTATTCCCATCTATCAGGCTCATCCGAACGCCAATGTCGCTGCGATCTGTCGGCGCAATGAAGAAGAGCTGAATAAAACCGGAGACACATTCGGGATCGAGAAACGCTACACCAGTTATGCTGATGTGCTGGCTGATCCGGATATCGATTTTGTTCATATCAACAGCCCGATTCGGGATCATGCCCGGATGTCCCTGCAGGCTTTGGATGCAGGGAAGCACGTGATGTGTACCGTTCCGATGGCCACGACCATTGAAGAGTGCGAGCAGATC
The DNA here is from genome assembly GCA_020426065.1 of Planctomycetaceae bacterium. Lineage (GTDB taxonomy): Bacteria > Planctomycetota > Planctomycetia > Planctomycetales > Planctomycetaceae > Rubinisphaera. The sequence goes on from JAGQQT010000714.1 coordinate 1,812, forward strand.
GTCAACAAGGTACGTGAAACCGGACTGAAGTACATGATGGCCGAGACCGTGGTCTACAGCCGCGAGTTCCTGTTTATCCAAGAACTGTACGAGGCGGGCGAGCTGGGCAAGCTGCAATACATGCAGGCGTCGCATCCGCAGGAGATGGAAGGCTGGCCGGAGTACTGGGAGCGGATGGTGCCGATGCACTACGCCACCCACGTCGTCTCGCCGGTGCTGGGACTGGTCAAGGGACACGCCGAGTATGTCTCATGTTTTGGGTCAGGAACCATCAACGAGCGGCTGGCAGCGAAGTCGGGCAGTTCGTTCGCGGTCGAATCCTGTCACATCAAGATCAAGGAC
>JAGQQT010000715.1 GCA_020426065.1 Planctomycetaceae bacterium
TGCCTGATTTTCATCTCGTTCAGAGCAACAGAAATTGTTGGAACCCAGTAGCACTTCCAACTGTTAGCTATCAGGAAGCTTTTGGTGGTGGAGCGGGTGCCGTTTCGCTGGCACGTTGCCCCAGTGCCAGCAGTTGCGGCAACATCTGTCCGAACTGGAAATGCTCGTGAGAACTTTGTTGCAGGAAGCGATCGATTTCTGTTTTCATCGCGATTGCCCGATCAATTTCCCGATTCGTCCCGGACTGGTACGCTCCGATATTGATCATATCCTCCGCTCGTCGATAAGCGGACAACAATCGTTTCAATGCCTGGCTGGCCAGCAGGTGTTCCGGTGAAACCAGGTCGTTCATCAGACGGCTGATACTCGACAGCACATCAATCGCAGGCCAGTGTGCCTGATGTGCCAGTTCCCGTGACAGAACAATATGCCCATCCAGAATCCCGCGGACGGTATCTGCAATCGGCTCATTGTTGTCATCCCCTTCCACCAGGACGGTGTATAACCCGGTGATACTCCCCTGCTCCGTACGACCACTCCGTTCCAGCAGGCGCGGGAGTTGAGCAAACACGCTGGGGGGATATCCACGAGTGGCAGGCGGTTCGCCGGAGGACAAACCGATTTCCCGCTGCGCGATCGCAAAACGGGTCACGCTATCCATCATCAGCAAAACATTCATTCCGCAATCACGAAAGTATTCGGCAATGGCGGTTCCGGTATAAGCACATTGTCGGCGGAGCAAAGCCGATTCTTCGCTGGTCGCAACAACCAGCACACTCCGGGCTCGACCTTCATCACCCAGGTCTCGCTCCAGGAATTCACGGACTTCCCGTCCTCGCTCGCCAACCAGAACGACAACGTTGACATCCGCAGAGGCGTATCGGGCCAGTTGTCCCAGGAGGGTACTTTTTCCAACACCGCTGCCGGCAAAGATCCCCAGACGTTGCCCCTGACCGCAGGTCAATAATCCATCAATCGCCCGCACGCCCATTTCGAGAGACTGGTCAATCCGGGGACGATCCAGAGGTGAAAGTGGTGCAGCCAGCAGAGGAACCCGCAACGGCCGAATGCTGTCCGGACCGCCATCAATGAACTGTCCGCGGGCGTTCACGATCCGTCCCAGGAGGCTGTGTCCGACAGGTAAGTTCTGACGAGTCTGCTTCAGAATTACCCGGTCACCACCCCGAACTCCCGACAGATCCTGATACGGTTGAATCACAATTTCGTCTGGCTGGACTCCAACCACTTCCGCATCAATTGGCTCTCCATGCACATTCTGGATGCGGCACAATGAGCCTATCGGCGCTGCCATCCCCCGCACATGAGCCGACATTCCGGAGATCCGGGACACAACTCCGGTCAGTCCATACGGAATGATTCCAGTAATCGCTTTCTGCCAGGGATTGGGAATCGTGGTCCGGGACATCAACCAAGTTTTTCTGGATTCAAGGAAGGTTTCTGTTTCTTACGACTTCATTCTGAGCCTAACAGCTCGTCGGCAATTCGATTGAGTTGCGTTTCGATCCGGGCATCGATTTCGCCATACTTAGTTCTGACGAGGCACTCACCGGACTGCAGAGAAGGTTCCTCGACCAGTGAAATCTGGGCTGCCCGCAAATGACCGGTCAGTTCGGATAACTGATCCTCCATCGGAGCAAGATCCTCTACGGCCAAATGCAGTTCAAGTTCCGATTGTCCGATCACCATGCTGAGAACATCGGCAATTCGTTCACGGGCAATCTGGGGATCGGCCTGCAGCGAGCGGTGGACCAGTTTTTCGGCAATGGCCAGAGAGAGAAAAATCGCCTGCTGCTGCCAGTGTGCAACCGACTGATCTCGTTGCTCCTGGAATTGGCTGACTGCACCTTGCAGAGCAGGTATCACCTGCTGCAACCGCTGATTGACCAGTCGGGTCGACTCCTGCTTCAGCTTCTGTTCATATCCTTTGGCTGCCTTGTCTTGCCCCTGTTGCAGTCCCTGCTGAAGTCCCTGCTGTACGGCAGCCAGTTTGAGTTGTTCGGCTTCCTTCTGGGCATCAATCAGAATTTGTCGGGCCTGTTCCCGTATCGTTTCAACATATGTTTCACAACGGACACGCAAGTCCTCCAGATTGTACTGACCAGCGGCTAACGATTCGGAGATCGTGCCTG
>JAGQQT010000716.1 GCA_020426065.1 Planctomycetaceae bacterium
ACTTATTCCGTTTCGTATCGGAGCGATTTGCGGGACTTCGAACTGACCGGGAAACTCGCCAATATCAATTCCCGCATCAAACTGGGAGTCGGCTGGCGGCACGTCGACTTCAATGAACTGATGGCCTCCTCATTCACGGGAACATTCCGGGCCGTTGATAATGCCGTCGGTGCGAATGGCGGACTTTCACACGCCGCTCTGACCGATGTCAATGGAGGCAACCTGACTCTGATTTCCGGTGCCGCTGACGGCTTCGATGATGAAACCGGGCTGTTGGGTGGAGTAGGACCAGATCTCATCCGCATGGATGAAAACGTGAACGCTCAAAACCAACTCGATGGGGTTCAGTTTACCCTGGATGCCCTCGTGATGGAGTCGGAACGGTACCTGATTGAAACCATTCTGAAAGTGGGTGTCTTCAACAACAATGCTGAAGCTTCGCTGGTCGAAACCTACAGTGGAATTGGCAACGACAACTCCGTTTACAGCCGCACCCTGGCTGATACCAGCAACAACGTGGCCTTCGTGGGCCAGATTACCCTGGGCGGAATGTATCGGGTGAACGATCACTTCCGTCTGCGAGCCGGTTGGGATGTGCTGTTCCTGTCCGGACTGGCACTCGCTCCCGAGCAGGCCGTGCTGGCCGGAAACACGCTGATCCTGAATAACGAAGGGACCGCGATCGTCAACGGTGGCCATCTGGGAGTAGAATACGTTTACTGATTGCTGTGAGACACTCAACGAGAGGTTTGGCACAACGGTAGAAATCCCGAGCAGAATCTGTCAGGATGTTCATGTATGCCTTTTCAGGCTGTGGACATCCTGATTTTCGTTTCCCTGCTGCTCCAATATGCTCGCACGACTTCTCAGCTTCACTCTTTACGGCATCGATGCAAAATCGGTTGATGTCGAGGTCGATATTTCCCCGGGTGCTCTCCCGAAGACAATTCTGGTGGGTCTGGCGGAAGCGGCGGTGCGGGAAAGCACACATCGGATTGAGCGTGCGATTGTCAACAGTGGCTACATCCGCTGCATCGACCGGATCGTGATCAATCTCTCCCCGGCGGATCTGCCGAAAGAAGCGGCCTCGCTGGACCTGCCCATTGCGCTGGGAATCATGGCCGCTTCGGGACAACTTGAGCAGGATCGCTTTGCGGAATACGCGGCCGTTGGCGAACTGGCTCTGGATGGGACTTTGCGTCCGGCCCGGGGAACACTTTCTATGGCAATGGAAGCCCGGCAGCGGGGCCAGCGAGGGTTGCTCGTTCCTGCCGATAACTTTCGCGAAGCCAGCGTGGTGGAGGGGATTGATGTCATTCCCGTGCAGTCACTTACAGAAGCAGTCGGATTTCTGAACGGTGCCTTGCCGATTGAACCTTCCCCCTTCCGCTGGGATCAGGCGGTGGAAGAGCATGGCCGTTACACAATTGATTTTGCCGATGTCAAAGGCCAGGAATTCGCCAAGCGAGCGATGACGATTGCCGCTGCCGGTGGCCATCACATCCTGATGATTGGCCCGCCTGGTTCGGGGAAAACTCTGCTGGCATCTCGGGTGGCAACCATTTTGCCCCCGCTCTCACTGGATGAAAGCCTGGAAACAACCCGGGTGCATTCGGCAACCGGGCTATTGGATTCGGATCAATCGCTGATTCTGAAACGTCCGTTCCGCGAACCTCATCATACCGTCAGTGAAGCGGGACTTGTGGGTGGAGGCTCCGTTCCCAAACCAGGCGAGATTTCGCTGGCCCACAACGGTGTGCTGTTTCTGGATGAACTTCCCGAGTTCAACAAACGGACACTGGAAGTTCTCCGGCAACCGCTCGAAAGCCAGCAGGTCACTATCACCCGGGCCGTAGGCAGTACAACCTTTCCGGCAGACTTCATTCTGATCGCGGCGATGAATCCCAGTCCGAGCGGCTATGGACCAGAGTCTGGTCATCGGGTGAATGCCCAGCAGATGGACCGTTATCTTTCCAAGATCAGCGGGCCACTGCTTGATCGGATTGATATCCACATTGAAGTCCCAGCGGTTCCCTTCCGGGAACTGGCTAACAAGCAGGAAGGGACCAACTCCGCTCAGATGCGGGAGCAGGTCCTGCAGGCACGAGATATTCAGCAGCAACGGTTTGCCAGTGCTGCCA
>JAGQQT010000717.1 GCA_020426065.1 Planctomycetaceae bacterium
AAAGAACCACTCTCCCTGTCGCAGGAAGGCTTCATTCCGTCGACGGTTGCGGTTCTTCCGCTTAACCCGCTTGAGTTCCAGTTCCCGGCTGACCGCCAGTGGACGCAGTGCATCAAAGGCGGTCTTGACGGTGGAGGCACCTGCCCGCTCCGGCACTGCAGCAACAAACCAGTGTCGTTCATCATGCCCGCACAGGAACTTGTGCTTTCCATCGTTCTGACGGGACATCAACAGAAGATGCCGCAGCTTCGGCTGGGTATCCACAACAGTCAGCTCCTGTGGAGCATCCCGGCCGATCGAGATGTCGAAGAATTCACCTCCATCATCCCGGCCAATATCAATCGACACACCAGAGCGGATCGAACGCCAACGCTGATCCTGCACACGGGCTCGTGCACCAATCTTCTCAAAATGTCGAGTTATCATATTTGTGTTCATGTTCAAATCCTTCTGATCAATGCTCCATACCCAGACGATGGGCCACCTCTGTTTTCACCGGATAGGCTTTTTCAGGCGGGAGCAATCTTCGAGCCCGGCTGTATTCCCCGGCCCTGCGCAGTTCACGAATTTTCGCGGTGGTGGCCGTCAGATCTCGAATCTCGATGATCCAGCTGGACACATACTTTTCGATCAACGTTCGACTGATTCCGACCTGAATCGCTCGAAACTCAAGTTTTTTTCCATGGATCGATCGCTCAGGATCCCATTGGATGTGTACCGGGGCTTCCCCCAATATGTTATGCCAGTTGTCGGGAGTGTGGTGTACCCGGGGTTCAAAGCATGTCAGGACCCCTTCTGCTAGTGCTTCATCCCAGCCTGATCGACTGATACGAACTGAAAGGATGCGAGTTTGATTCGATTTGGTTCCCCAGCCACTACGCTCCATTAACCAGAGAAATGACGGTTTGATCCAGGTCATCCGCTGAAAGGAAAATGGTGTCACAAATCGACCAGCTGATAGCGCGGCATCTGCAATCTGATTGTTGTAAGCCTGATAAACAACGATCGATTCATGATCGTACTCTGCACGGATTTCACGATACTGTTTCATTGCTGTGATTTGTTTCATCTATTCTGCAGGTTCCCGGATCAGGGAGGGCATTCCCCATACATGACATCGGTGCGGAGCACATATTTTGTTCCCTGTTCAATGACTGTACCTTCATGGAGTTGGGAATGACGGAATACCAGTGCCGTTCCAGTGACGGGTTCAATATCAACTCGCTCCGGTTCATAAAAACGAGTATTCCCTCCCACATAGGAACTGTTCAGGTAGATCAGGAACGTGAATTCGCTTCTTTCACCATTCTCTCTCTCAAATCGACCGTCATAGTGCGGGGCAAACCGTTGCCCGGGTGTGTATTTGTAGAATCGGAAACGTTCATTGAAGCCGATCAAACTGCGGCCGTACCAGGTGGCAATCAGAAATGGTTTCGCACGTTCATACAGCTGTTCTGCCAGGGCAGGGGAGTCGTACATGATTCTTGTGTTGTTGCGAACATCCTTCCGCATCAATGGACCCAGGGATGTTGTAATCGGGGCATCGGAAAACCCTGTCTTTTCTGCTGCTTCAATCCATTGCATGCATTCTGCAACTTCCATGAACTCCTCAACCACAAAGAGGGAATCTCCCCTGATTTCTCGTTTGATCATCTTGTATGCTCATGGATAAATGATTCTAACGGGCGCTGGTCCTCTGGCGGTAACGGAAAATGATGCCGCTTCGTGCAGCAAGTGGTGCCAGATCACTCACCAGTCTTTGGTAACTCGACTGGGGTGATTCGCTTACCAGACCCCTTTCCATCAGCAGGGGTTCACGAAAGAGATCAGGAATCTGCCGGCACGGGCAAAATAGCCTGAGAGATTTATCGAGAGTCTTTAGCTCTCGTGTCTGACTGAGTCCTGAGCCTCCAAGTGAGCAGGCGAGTTTCGCCGGGGAATGTGGCTCATGATCCATTCGCTGAGTGCCAGAATGGTCAGGCTGGGATTCACACTCAGATTGACTGGGATGATCGAGCCATCAGCCACATAGAAGTTTTCATAGCCAAAGAGTCGGCCGTGCTTGTCAATCACTCCCTCTTCTGCACTCCGTCCCATCGGGCAACCACCAAGAATATGAGCGGTCGTGCTGAGATTGAA
>JAGQQT010000718.1 GCA_020426065.1 Planctomycetaceae bacterium
CGCGAGCATCAAGGGCCAGTCTTTCAGAAAATGGGTGGTTACGGAGCTCATGAAGTTGTGATCGAAAGCCCGGACCATGAACTGTTTCTGGCACGGCAACCGTTGTCTCAGGTTGAAGCAGTCGTCCAGCTGCTCCACAAAAGATATTGCAGCCTGATGAAGGACGACCGGTTTCAGTCTGTCGTGATCTTCAAAAATCATGGCGAGCGGGCGGGGACTTCGCTGCGACATCCTCACTGGCAGATCATCGCCACACCAGTTGTTCCCCGGATGCTCAGACTCCAATATACCGAGGCGGCGGAATACTCCCATCGGACTGGACGTTCGCTGTACGAGGTTCTGCTCGAGGAAGAACTCCGCAGCCAAGAACGGGTCATTAATCTTAACGATGAATTTGTTGCGTTTTTGCCTTATGCAGGTCATCTGGCGTTTGAAACCTGGATCATGCCGCGCAGGGCGCAAGCCAGTTTCGGGCTGCTGCTGCCGGAGCAGATCAACCCCCTGGCAGAAGTCTTGAGTACGGCTCTCCTGAAACTGTATGTGGGGTTGGGTGATCCGGATTTCAATCTGACCGTCAACACCGTTCCCCGCAGTGAAGAAAATCAGCAGGGGTTTCGCTGGCATATCCGGATTTTACCACGTCTGGCCACAACTGCTGGATTCGAACTGGGGAGCGGGATGTCCATCAATACGGTGCTGCCTGAAGATGCAGCCAGTTTTCTTCGGGGCGGGAATCATGATTCCGGGACACATCAGGTTTGAATTGAACAGTAGGAAACATCACCAAATAAGTTGGCTTCCTCTCAAAACGGAACCCATCCAACTGAGAACTGGAACGGTGTAACAAGTCGGAATAGAATGAGTGCTAAAAAGCTGACAGGCAATCAGCGGAAAGTGAGGCTGGCATGCAGGAAGACTATGCGGAACTCAAAGAAACCTCTTTCTGTCGCTCGATGCCAGCTGAGATCATCGCGAAGCTGGCTGAGATCGCTGTTCGGACAACACTTGCTGCCGGGAAGATGTTGTTCGATGAAGGAGACAGGCACGAACAGGTCTACCTGGTTCTGAAGGGGCGAATTGTGCTCGACGTATTTATCCGAGGGAGAGATCGTGTCGAGCTGGTGACGGTTGGTGATGGTGAGATCCTGGGATGGTCTCCCCTGATTTCGAATCAGCCGATGACTGTCCGGGCTCGTGCCGTGACCGATTGTTCGCTCCTGGTCTTCTCCGCTCAAGAGTTACTGAAAACCTGCGAACAGGATTATCGGTTCGGGTACTACTTCATGAAACAGCTGACGATCTCCTTTACAAAACGTCTCAATGCCACAAGACTCCAGATGCTGGATGTCTTTGCTGACATCGATGGCCAGAGAAAAATGGCAAACATGTCATCCACCGGACAAACACCACAAGCGGGAACGGCAGACGATGACTGATTCTCCTGTATCGAACGGGGCAAGCAGTCTCACTGTCAGGTTTTTGCCACTGGATCGCTTCCCGGAATTTCTGCAGCGAGTGCTGGAATCAGGCTACCGGATTGTCGCTCCCACTGTTGATCAGCAGGCGATTGTCTACGCCGAAATCCAGGGAGTAGAGCAGTTGCCGCGCGGCTGGACGGACGAGCAGAAGCCGGGGCACTACAGGGTTCTCCCATCTGGGAATGATCACTATTTTGATTATGCGGTCGGCCCGCATTCCTGGAAAAAGTATCTGTTTCCACCACTGCAAATGATTTCGACGGCCCTGAAGACCGAAACCGGATGGACTTTCCACAATCATGAACCGGAGGCGGAGCCAATCGCTTTTCTGGGAGTCCGGGCATGCGAACTGGCCGCCATTCAGGTTCAGGATCGAGTCTTTCTGCAAAGCCATTATGTCGACCCCGGATATCAGGCTCGAAGAAGCCGGAGCCTGATTATTGCAGTCAATTGTGCCGTCCCTTCGGAAAACTGTTTCTGTACCTCGATGCAGACGGGGCCACGTTGTACAACCGGATTCGATGTGGCATTGACGGAACTGGAAGATGGATTGCTGGTTGAAGTTGCCTCCGCTGAGGGAGCTGCACTGCTTGAGCCACTCGCACTCAGTGAAGCAGCAGAAGAACAATTGCAGAAGGCTGACCAGATCTGCCAGACAAC
>JAGQQT010000719.1 GCA_020426065.1 Planctomycetaceae bacterium
CCACCAGCGATGTTGCCAACGATACCGTCACTCTGACCACGTCGACTGGCACTGTGATCAACAATGGTGATGGAACCTGGTCATGGACGTTCAATACCAACGATGGTCCGGATCAGTCACAGACAGTAATAATCACTGCCACCGACAGTGACGGAGCGGCCACATCCACATCCTTCAGTCTTATTGTGAACAACATCGCTCCGACGGTTTCTGTGGCGAACGCAGCGGTCAGCGTCTCCGAAGGCGAAACAGCTCTCAATACCGGCAGCTTTGGTGACGCTGGGTTAGATGTGGTTGAACTGACCGCAACAATCGGCACCGTCACCAGCAATGGCGACGGAACCTGGTCGTGGTCGTTCGATACCAATGACGGTCCGGATCAGTCACAAATCGTCACGATAACGGCCACCGATAGTGATGGTGCGATCAGTACTACTACTTTTACTCTGACAATAAAAAATGTTGCCCCAATGAGTTCTTTGATCGGGTTCTACAATGGCAATTGGTGGATTTCTACTGCTGATGAGCGTGGAGTTTACGCTATTCATGTGGCTGCCTCGGGGCCTGCCAGTACAATCAAGAAAGTTCTCACGGGCGACTTCAACGGAGATGGTCTCGATGACCTGGCTGCCTGGGTCACTAATGGAGACTGGCTGGTTGGTCTCAGTGATGGCAAAGGCCTCTTTACATTTAGTACATGGACCAGCTGGACAGTTTCGGGGATCAAAGAAGTTCACGTCGGGGACTTCAACAACGATGGCAAGGATGACATCATTGGCCTGTTCCCGATACCTGGCGGCAACCGCGGTCGCTGGTGGGTTGGACAATCAAATGGAACCCAATTCCAGAATCGGAATTGGGGTGACTTCGGCAACTTCACCGGTATTCTGGACGTGGCGGTCGGCAACTTTGACGGCATGAAAGGAGATGATCTGGCCATCATCACCGTTACGGGTAATATCTTCATGGCTAAAACCAGCAACACCCGGTTCCAGTACATGTTCTCTCATAACTGGAACGTCAACTATGGATTCAACTACTTCCAGACGGGAGATTTCAATGGTGATGGCCGGGATGATGTGGTGGCTGTCTTCGGAAATGAAGCCAATCGCAGCATCTTTGTTGCAAAATCAACCGGACCGGGCACCGGCTTTGCCAGCATGAAGTATGCCGGGCTGACCGCCTTGCATACATTCGATTCATTATCAGTCGGAGACTTCAACGGTGATGGCAAAGACGACGTCGCCGCACGACTCAACACTACCAAATGGTGGTTGGGCCTGGCTGGAGTGAATGAGTTTAACTTCACCTTCGGCACGACCTGGTCTTTTGCAACCAACGGGGTCAATGACATTCACGTTGGGAGCACGAACGGAGACGGGAACAGTGATATCCTCGGCCGTGACAACAACGGCAACTGGTACTCAGCGGAATCCAACAGCACCAGCCTCACCAACCGACTGGTGGATATGTGGGCTCCGGTCAACTGGCAGTTCGTCAACGGCGGCAATTTCCAGCCGCAAACCACCAGCGAAATGGCTGTTTTCCCATCGGCACCTTTAAAGCTGGAAGCTGAAGAAGCCAGCACTCCGGAACTAACAGATCGCTGGAGTGGAGCAACTGAATCGACATCCATTGCGGGCCCGGCCACGACAGAATCAGCCACTCCACTCAAACCAGCGGACAAAGAAGAAGAGCGGATCGAAGACTACGCCAGCTTCGGCGAAGGAAGCCTGCTGGATCTGCTGTACTCCTGATTCCAGAATATTTTTGCCAGCATGACAAACAACGGATGCAGGTCACATCGCATGGGGATTTTCCTTGCACAACGTTGTTTATGGGAACTTCCGTACAGAACGACATCATTTTTGCACGCCGGAGACAGTCGGGAATAGGGTGATTTGCTCCGATTTTGACCTCGATTCAGGTTGGCTGATCCTGTTGGTCAAACCCTCGTTTTTACTCGCCGAAATACGCTCGCGACATTTTTTTAGCGCGCATTGCTTGACTCTGTTAACCACAGGGTTGTTTGTACGTAACTCCGTCGGGTGGGATTTTGGGCAACCCGACCGGACTCGAAAAATTGTAAGTTGTTACCAGAGAACCATTAGTGGATTTTATCGCGCGCGAAAGTCTTC
>JAGQQT010000071.1 GCA_020426065.1 Planctomycetaceae bacterium
GTGAATTGATGCGTGGTTATGGATTGATACTGGCGGTAATCCTCTCGCTCCACATGGGAACGGATAGTTCTCAGGCCCAGACTCGGGAACAGAAGGTCCGACAGGATCGGGACAAAGTTGTGGCCGAAGGTTTCTGGATTTACAACGATCTACTCAATGGTTTTGCCCAGGGGAAAAAAACAGGAAAGCCAATCCTGGTGGTGCTGCGATGCCTGCCCTGCACCGAATGTGTGAAACTGGATGACGACCTGCTCGATAAAGATCCGGAAGTTCGTCAACTGCTGACCGAATTTGTCCGGGTTCGTGTTGTTTCTACCAACGGACTGGATCTGTCTCTGTTTCAGTTTGATACCGATCAGTCGTTTGCTGTCTTCTTTCTGAATCCCGACGGCACCATCTACGGACGCTTTGGAACCCGCTCTCATCGGACCGAATGGGAAGAGGATGTCTCGGTCGCCGGACTGGCCCGGGCGATGGAAGGTGCACTGGAACTGCATCGGAATTACGATGCAGTGAAAGCTTCCCTGGCAGGCAAACGGGGCAAACCACTTGAGTTTCTTACCCCGGAGCAATACCCCCTGCATCGCGGCAAATATACCAGCACCATCAACTACCAGGGAGATGTGGTCAAAAGCTGCATCCACTGCCACCAGATTGGCGATGCCCGGCGCGATTATTACTGGGAAACGGGCAAGCCATTACCCGAGCAGTTGATGTTCCCTTACCCGCATCCGAAAGTGGTTGGTCTGATTCTGGATCCGACTCAACGGGCAAAAGTGCGCGAAGTCACATCTGGCTCCTGGGCTGATCAGGCCGGTTTCCGAGCGGGGGATACCATTCTGACCCTGAGCGGACAACCTCTGCTTTCCATGGCGGATGTCCAATGGGTCTTTGATCAAACCAATCCTCAAGGTGCCCAGGTGGAGGCGGTGGTGGACCGCAATGGACGTCAACAGAAGTTGACCATTAACCTGCCGGATCACTGGCGACGAGAGGGGGATCTGGACTGGCGGGTTTCCTCGTGGAACATGCGTCGCAAATTCTTTGGTGGTATGAAACTGGACGCACTCGCCGCCGCTGACCGGCAGAAAGCTGGAATCGTGGGGAAAGAATCAGCCATGCTGGTCAAGCATGTGGGCAAATATGCTCCCCACAATTTCGCTCAGCGGTCTGGATTTCAAGAGGGAGACATCATCGTTTCCTTTGACGGCATGACTGAGTTCGATAATGAAACGGATCTGTTTATCCACGCCTCCGATCATTTTCAGGCTGGCCAGACCATTGATGTCGGACTGATCCGCAACGGAAAACGCCAGACGAAAAAGCTCACGCTTCCCTGATCAGCGGACGCAGGATTCTGTCCTGAGATTGATCCAGCTGATCTCCGGCGGGGAGGTCAGCCGGGACATCGTGCGTGGGAACTCGGCATCAACCAGACCGGAAGTGGAGAGTGAGTCCCAGGACCATTCTTGTGGACGGGAAACCGACTTGATCAGGACATATTTTTGCAGGCCTGCAGCAGCGGCAATCCAGAGTCCAATCGAATCCGTGGTCATCTCCCAATTCTTGGGAAATGGCAGAGAGGTCCGCTGTTGTAGTTCGTTGACGCAGGCAACCGGATCGAGCACTGGCAGGAAGTTCTGGGAAACCAGGCCAGCGATTTGATTCAGACTGCAACAGAGCCGAGCGTGCGGAATCAACTCGACCAGCAGATTTGCGGTCAACTGGAGTGACTTCATCGCCAGTTCGTGACTGCGTACTTCCCCCAGCTGAAAGATACGGTCCCAATCCCGGACCACATCTGCAGCCGCTCCTCCCCCCACCAGCAGGATGGGACAAGAGAAACCGGAAACCAAATCGGTCAGTTCTCGCGGCAAGTCTGGGTGATTGAGCAGGCTCCCCCCGCACTTCAGAAGTGTTCCCTCTGCCGCAGTCATCTCACACCTCTGAATCAACTGCGGGTGGAGATAACGGTCTGGACGTCAAAGGTGCGACTGTTCTGAGTCAGTTCCGGATTGCGGTTGTACTCCAGAGCCAGCTGATACATCTCTACCCCTTCAGCGGTTGGATACTCAGCATTGACGCAGGCCCGACAGAGCGATTTTTCTGGCAGTCCAATACTCTGATGCAATGTTTCAATCGGCAGATAACGCAGGGAATCTGCTCCCAGGGCATCGGCCATCTCCTGCTCAATTTCCGGAGTCAGCTCGGTGGAATTCATGAACCGAGGTGCAAAGAGTTCTTTCACATTCGACATATCAATGCCGTAAAAACAGGGAGCGAAGATTGGCGGGCAGGCCACGCGTACATGGATTTCCCGGGCCTCACCCCGCTCACGAATCTGGGCAATCAGACCTTTCATCGTGGTGGAACGGACTATGGAGTCTTCAACGAGAATCACCTTGCGTCCACGGAGAACTTCTGGAACAGCTGTAAATTTGGTGCGGACCTTATCAGCCCGGTCCCGCGATTCAATAAATGTGCGGCCGACATACCGATTCCGCATCAAACCTTCCAGACAGGGAACTCCCAGATGGTGGGCCATGGCGGAAGCGGCCGATTTGGCGGTATCTGGAACTGGCACCACAATGGTGTCCTCGTCTGGAACCAGTGTCTCCAGATTGGCCAGATGTTTGCCCAGTTCCGTCCGGGACAGATACACCCCGCAATCATCCAGTGTACTGGCGGCATTTGCGAAGTAGATCCATTCAAAGAAGCAGTGCGCCCGACGGGGTGACTCGGCAAACTGGTGGCGTTCAATGCGCCCGTTCTGAATCAGGATCATTTCTCCCGGCTGGACTGTATGGATGTTTTTGGCATCGAAGCCCAGATTCCAGAGAGCAACGCTCTCACTCGCCGCAGCAACCAGTGGTCCTTCCACTGCATAACAGAGCGGGCGGATCCCGAGTGGATCACGAGCAAAAAACATGTCCCCCAGGGCATTCAGGAATACAATATTATAGGCCCCATCCAGCCGACGGCTCAGGCGGGTCATCATGCCAACCAGATCGTCCCGTCCGTTCTGGGAAAACTCCTGTGAGAACAGATGCATGATGATTTCGGTATCGGTTTCACGAGCCAGGTGGAAATCTTCCTGCTTAACGATTTCCGCCCGCAATTTACCGTAATTGGCCAACTGCCCGTTAAAAGCAAAGCTGAACCACTTGGTTTTCTGCAGATGGGATCGTTCAAATGGCTGGGCATAGGAGCGGTCATCGGCACCGCAGGTAGCATAACGCACATGCCCGATTGCTGCCCGACCATTCAGATCCGCCATCAGGCGATCTGCTTTTTCCTTACGCCCCAACCGAAAGACCTCGGTGACAGTTCCGACATCCTTGTGAGTGCGGATGAGCTGCCTGCGGTTAGGATTGTAGCTGGTCATGCCGGCAGCTAACTGACCCCGGTTCTGCATATCGAGCAGAAGGCGGGGAATCAGGCTCCCTACCTCTTCAGGGTTGCCGTGCGGAGCCAGCGGAGAGACACCTTCGCTGATATCCTGCATGTGATAAATGGCGGCCACGCCACATTCGTGGTGGAGTTCGGACATCAGGAGGGTTCCGTGCTTTCAGCCTGGCGGGTCGGAGAAGTAATTATGCTTCCATACTCTGAAGGAAACCTGGCGCTGGAGCATCAACGCAACTCGTGAGATCCATTACTGGCGAAAGCAGTACACATGAGTTGACGTTCTGATGATCAGGTCATCCTGACGAACAGCGGGACTGGCTTTCAGCTCGCCTTCAACGCGATTGACCTGCACGGTCGGCATCTCGGGCGTCGCTTCCACTACCGTGATTCTCCCCGACTCTTCGCAAAAGTAAAGTTTCCCCGCCCAGGAAATTGGAGATGCGGAGTAAGCTCCATTCATTCTGCGGCGTCCGAGCACTTCTCCGGTTTCCGCATCGAGACAGACGGCCAGTCCCTCTTCGTTGATCGAAAAGACCTGATTTCCCACCAGAATCGGGGAAGGGACGGTACTCACACTCCGGCCATATCTCCAGGAAACGTGGGTCTCACCCACATCACCCGATCCACCGGGAGTCAGAGCGAGGATTTCGGTTTCGTAAAACCCAGTGCACACAAAGACATGTTTCTCATTAAAAACCGGGACCGGAACATTAGAAAAGCCGGTGTAACGAACATGCCACACTTCTGCTCCGGTAGCTGGATCGTAGGCGTGCACCTGATCCGGTCCCGGACTGATCAGCAAATCCTTGCCGTCAACTGTCCAGATTGCCGGAGTTGCAAAGGCCCGATGTGTATCCGGAGCTTCCCGCAGCGGGGCGCTCCGACTCACCTTCCAGACCTCCTCGCCCGTACTCTGTTTGACCGCAACGACAAACTGCTCATCGGCTCCGTCGTAAGTCAGGATCACATTCTGCCCGTAAGGAACCGGTGAACTGCCTGGTCCTCCCTGATGTTTGACGTGATAATCCTCGCGACTCCAAGTAACTTTTCGCTCTTTTCGATCAATCCCTGCGGTTCCATATGTTCCGAAATGACAGATCACCTGGGACTCACCAATGACGGGTGTTGGGGAAGCGAAACTGTTATCCGCATGAATTTTTTCCGCTCCCGGAATGCGAAACAGTTCCAGATCGGTTTCGAGCGTTCCCGTCTGAGCATTCACGCAAATGGCCCGCAGCGAGATTTGTTCGGCAGCTTCATCCTTTACAGCAGTCGTCAGCCAGATTTCGTTTCCGGAAATGGAGGGAGAAGACCAGCCCACGCCCGGCACTTCTGTTTTCCAGGCCAGATTCTCGGTTTCACCAAACTGTACGGGCAAATTCTGAGCGTTCACCTGACCCTGTCCGCGATCTCCGCGAAACTGAGCCCATTCCCCTTCAGCCTGCAACGCAGGGGAAAACGCAAAAATCCCCAGCAGCAGCGACAAGATCCGTATTGTCATTTCCAGCTCTTTCCGGAACAGGACAGTGAACGAGGCAGGTTCATCTGTCAGATGAGAAAGTTAACGAAACTCACATGACGGTTAAACAAATGACTGATACAACGGAATGATGGTCAATTCCGGAATGCGGGCACGAGGTGGTAACTCGATCACCATCTTGACGGCGGCGGCCACATCTTCCGGCAGCAGCATCCGAGCCCGGTGTTCTTCCGTCACGGCAGTTGGCCGCTGCTTCAGAATCGGGGTGTCCACTTCACCCGGATAGATGTTGGTTACCCGGATGCCATTTGCTTTTTCTTCGTCTCCAGCGGAAATTCCCAGCCCGGTAGCGGCAAACTTGGAAGCGTTGTAACCAACTCCTCCCAGGGCAGCGGCTCGAACTCCGGCCACGGAAGAGATGTTGATGATCGTTCCCGATTTCCGCTCCCGCATGGCTGGCAGAGCCGCCCGCATACAGTTGAACACGCCGGTCGCATTGATGTCCATCATCCGATCCCAGTCGGCTGGCTCCAGATTATGCATCATCCGCTGGGGTACATTAATCCCGGCCGCGTTGACCAGCACATCAATCCTTCCCAGTTTTTCCACTGCCTGAACAAACAGCTGGGCGACACTTTCCCGATTGGCCACATCTGCAGAGATCGGAATAAGCCGGTCTGGATGAGAGGCGGCCACGTCTTTCAGTTTCTCCAGGTCCCGCCCGGCGATCACAACCGTCGCGCCCGCTGCTGCCAGAGAACGGGCAATCCCAGCTCCAATTCCGGAACCCCCGCCGGTAATCACTATTTTCTGATCCGCTAATCCCATTCCCGTATCCTCAGCCAGTTAAGTCAGACCATTTCACTGGTTCTTGTGGTTGATGCCGTGTGCATGCCAACAGGAGCAAAGCTCACACTGTCAGAGGGCAGTCTAACCGGAAAGCGGGCCGACTGCGAACGACTGCCGCATCGTGATACAAGAAGTTCTCGGGAGGAGAAAGCGTGTCAGGCAGCCCGTGAGAGTGGCTGCTGCTGATCGAGCCGGGAGAGAATCGCCTCAGCCGTTTTTTCCGAGGCCACAGATTCCCGATAATGATCAGCCAGTTGCTGCAAAGCCATAGATTGCTCAGCCAGAATTTGCGGATGGCTCAACCAGTTGTTCAGGATGCCAGAGGCTTTCTGGACAACTTCCCGATCATTTCCCATGAAGGGAAACTCGGGCATCATCTCCCGATCCGCCATCAGGTTGGGCAAGGTCATGTAGCGACATTTAATAAGCCGTTTCGCGAGCGAACCCATCACAAATCCAGCTTTGTACAGCACCACACCTGGTGTCTGACGAGCAAGCAGTTCCAGGGAAACAGATCCGGAAACCATCAGGCAGCAATCGACCGCTGCAATGATTTCCGATGTCTTGCCCACATGGAATTCGAGCGGGATGGAAGGATCAAATTCTCGGGCCAGCCGCTCACATTCCTCGCGCTGATGCGGCTTGTAATTCGCCACCAGAAATTCCAGCTCAGGATGCTGCTGCCTGAGTTGCTGACAGATTTTCAACATGGTGGGCCAGTTCAGGCTGACTTCCATACTGCGGGAACCGGGCAGCAGACCAATCACCTGACGCCGATTGTTTCGCAGTTCCTGAATCTGTTCCCGTGAAATTGGATTGTGTTTCACTTCTTCAAAAAAGGGATGGCCCACAAATTCTGCCTCAACACCCTGTTCACGATACCAGTCCGCTTCGAAATCGAGCCCGGACAGCACGTGATCGACGTATTTGTGCATTCGTTTGACCCGCCACGCTCCCCACGCCCACAACTGGGGCGGCAGGTAGTAGTAAACCGGAATCCCGGCCTCGCGGGCGTAACGGGCAATCCACCAGTTGAAACCGGGAAAATCGACCAGCACAACCGCATCGGGACGATGTTCGTGAAAATAGCGACGGGCCTGCTGACCCAGATTCCAGAATTTGCGGATCAGGGGGAGCACTTTCATGATCCCCATCACGGCCATGGTTGTGAGCGGAAAGTGCAGATCGCAACCCGCTTCCCGCATTTCCTCACCACCAAAACCGACGCAGCGACAGTGGGGATTCTTGCGTTGCAGAGCCCGAATCAGTTCGGCTGCATGTTCATCCCCGCTCGGTTCCCCTACTGAAAAGAAAATTTCCACCGCTGCATCCTTTCCGGTGTCGCAGGAACGACATCCCTGATTCCTGATCCTCTCAGGGGATGATGTGGGATTTCCGATCACCGGTCAAGATCCACTTCCCGCTCACCTGTTCAGTGATCAGGATCGCTGAGAATTCGTCTCGGCACAACAGACTGGATGAGATAGAATAGGTAAGCAAACGAGAACTGATCTCAGCCACAATTGACACAAAACGTTCTTTCAGCAGTCGAACAGAAATCAAGAGAACTCATATGGGAATTCATGACCGGGAATATCTGCGAGATGATGCCCCCGGCTTTGGGTCGCTGAATCCGAGTGCTGCCCCCTGGGGAGTTTGTCAGAAACTGATCGCGATCACGATTGTGGTGTTCATTGCCCAGTTGATGGTTCCGATCATTGAGCCCTGGCTGATCCTCAGCCCCCAGTTACTGATGCAGGGGCATGTCTGGTCGCTGCTGACTTATGCCTTTCTGCATAATCCGCTCGATATTCTGCATCTGCTGTTCAACATGATGATGCTCTATTTTTTCGGGCGGCAGCTGGAATCCATGTATGGTGGCCGGGAATTCGCTACCTTTTATTGTGCATCTGCCATCTTCGCCGGTTTGTGTTACCTGGCCTGGGGTCAGTTCATTAACTCCCCCGCTCCCATCATGGGTGCTTCCGGGGCGACCATGGCTGTGGTCCTGCTGTTTGCCCTCCACTTTCCCCGCCAGCAGGTCCTGATGTTTGGTGTGTTTCCCATCGAAATGCGCTGGCTGGCAACGCTGATCATCCTGTTTGACATGTTGCCCGTCCTCAATCAGTTGAGCGGCGGAGTTGATAACAGCCACATCGCTCACATGGCCCACCTGGGTGGAGTCCTGTTCGCATTTCTGTATTACAAAACGGGAATCCGATTGAGCCGGTGGACAAGCTTCGGGAATTCGGGCGTGGGCTCCATGTTTCAGAGCCGCCCCAAGCTGAAAATCTTCCGGGAAGAAACGCCCGAGGACCTGGATCAGAAAGTCGACCAGATCCTTGCCAAAGTCAGCCAGCACGGCGAAGCCAGCCTGACCCGCCAGGAACGCCAGATCCTCACCCGAGCCAGCGAGAAATACAAAAATCGCCGCTGAATTGGACGTGAGAGAGGAGGGCGATTCATTCGTGAGCTGGCATGCCAACAAATGCGTGGCAGGGTGGGAGCGCAGCGGATGGCGCTGACATGCATGATTGTGCAACAGTTGGCGGGTACAATCGGAGCAGCGAACTGGTAAGCATGTTGCTCGATATAATTGGCTATGCCTACGATAATATTTGACGCAACGGATTCATTCAACAAGCGTTTGGGATGGAAATGATTCAGTGCGAGTTGGCATGTGAACCTCACAAGGGCCTCAACCATCTCTGCCTCAGTCTCACCATAATTGCTGGGAGAAATGAGTATCAATCTGCTCCAATCAGGGCCATCCGCTGTGCTCCTGACCCTGTCACCCGTTGCGGCTTCGTTCACCAGGGAAGTCGTTTTAGGATCACTTCTTACCACAATACTTGCACCTAGCAGCAAGGGTACACAATGAAGTACGAATTGACTAGAGACATTGATGATAAATTATTATTTAAAAGCGAATACAGAATGGCTTTCTTGTCTGTATACGTAACCAGTATTGTGATTTTCTTTTGCGGAATAGCCAGTTTATTTTTTATATACATCGTTTTGTCGGACACACTTCCTCATCCACCGGGAATTATTAACAAAATTGCATATACGTTATTTTTATCTATGGTTGCTTCGGCTATGATCTACAGGTCGATTATTATTTATTACAGAAATGCTGCATGCATTGAATTCTCCAACAAGGACAGAGAGATAATAGTTCACTATATGTATCCGATGAGCAAAAAAGTTGTCTCTGTAGATGGCAACTTGTACATGGAGCTGCAAACTCGAGGGAATGGACATCTTCTCAAAGTCACCGATAGAAAGTCTGGAAAGTGTGTTTTTTCAATAGAGATAGAGCAATGCTATGAAGCCGCAGTCGAACTTGCTTCTCTTGTAAATGGCGGGGTGGCAGGGTCAGTAGCGTAGCGGCGGGGTGGCAGGGTCTGGAGCGCTGCGAATGGCCCTGATAATCAGGTGCCAAGCCCACACTTGTGTGAGTATGATCGTGCAGTCATAGTGAGTATCTCGTTTCTTTAAAAGGACCATGCCAAACAATTCACGTTTATTTAGAATTCCTACGCTGAGCGTGGCAATGGAAGCGTATATGTCCTTCCGACAGCAGAACAAGAATCCAGATCACGCATGGCGTATGAATTTCAGGCCAGCATTACTTGCGGCAGGCTTGCCATATTTCTTGATTGATGAAGATCACCGTTGGAACTATGTGTTAAATCACGGTGAAGACCTTGAGAGTGGCTGGAATCCCACTTGGATTACGCAGTTGCAGGCTGCTGACATATTGCGATTGCTCACTTCGCATTACGAGAATCACGCTGGCCTTGAATTGTTCACCGCGCTGAAGAAGAGACGTCTATTCAGAATACCTACGCTGAGCGTGGCAATGGCTTATACCACAAGAATCTGGTCAACCATGAATCACAATGATCTTGCCACCATCGAGCAACGTCTGGGGCTCACACCACCAGAAGCTTACTCCCAATTACTGATCAAGCGTGTTGCCATCAATGGATTGAATCTCGAACCCTACTTACAGCAAGACCCGAGAGAACTGCTGATCCAGAATCTCGAACTCCGAATGTGCCCCGTTCCCAATGGGTTTGGTGGTGCATCCTGGCCTGACAATTATATTTGCATCGGAGACGATGGTTGCGGAAACTACTACTGCATTTCGTCAGACGATCCGAGTTGTGCCGTACTCTTCTTTGATCACGAAGCCGACATATTCGAACAAATCAGCGAAAATCTGCCTGATTACATCAAGTATATTACTGATCTACTCAGCAGGGTTCATAATAACTCCCCATCGGACGTGGACGAGGCATCAAGAAATGGAAAGTCAATGCCGCCATCGCCCGATGCGGTAGTCACTCGTGCTGAAAAGCCAAGAGAGAGTGTGCTCAATCCTATAACATTTGAAGAATGGATCGCGTTTGTTAACTCCGACAATGAATTGCAAATGAGAGGATTTCGCTCAAGAGTCAATCCATTTACCCTGGAAGAGTTTCGTACTGACTGCCCTGGGTTGGCGATTTTGGATACTCAGCCCAAGCCAATTGAATTTGAACATGCGTTTGGTCGTATCATCGTTCATCGTCCTGGAGAGGCTGCTCTTTTAAAACTGAATCAAATTGCCAGGGCATTAAATGCATCTGTAATTACAGGGTGGTGACTTAAAATAACTGCTCGTATTAGACACGCTTGTGTGTGAAGACGGACCGGCGGCTGCTCCAATCAGGGCCATCCGCTGCGATCCTGACCCTGCCACCCGTCACGGCAGCGGCTTGCACACTCATAAGGGAATCCAAGCGGCGGCCGATCGCCTCGAAGAAGCCATTAAAGGCATCGATGACTGGGCCACGGCCAGAGAAAAGTTGATTGAAGAACTGAACACCATTGGTGACGAAATTCAGCATGGAACCTTCCCCTGACCAACTAAGGAAGAACAATGAACTACTATAAATACGACATCGATTGCAATGAATATGCTGGCATTCGCTTTGATCAACCAGAGTGCGACCAGGTACTACATACGCGTAGAAGAACTGATCCTATAAGTTCGGAATGGCAGCCCCCCACAGCTATTGTTGTTGCCTATGAAGATAGTCTAGAAGGAGACTTTCCTTGTCTGTTCGACTATTCGAATATTCCTATCTTCAGCCAGCGTGCCTGGGAGTGCCTGGAGCCAGTCATTGGACAGGATTGCGAGCCACTCCCGTTTATCCACCCGAATGGTCAAAAATACCTGATTGTCCATCTCATGGGGCGTATCGATGCTTTGGATGAAGAAAGATCTGAACTTAGAAGAAGCAAGGTCGACAACAGGGTCAACAGGGTATATAAATATTCCCTTAAAGAAGAGATGTTACATGGCAAGCATCTCTTCCGTTTGCCGATTGAATCGGGCAGTGACCTGCTAGTCGATGATTTATTTCGGGAAACAGTGGAGAAGAATGATTTGAAGGGCCTGCTGTTTAATCCGATTCCGCGGGTCCAATAGAACTGGACCATTTCGCTCGGTGCATTAACTATGAACAGCTGAAATCACGGCGGCGGGGTGGCAGGGGCAGGAGCGCAGCGGATGGCCCTGACAAATTGCTGAACTCTCCCCACCTGAACGCTACAATCTCGTCAATGGGATCATCACGACAACCACATCGCAGCAACTACAACATTCCAGGTCAGGCTCATGAATTGACCTGGACTTGCTACCATCGCTGTCCATTTCTTTCCAAAGAACAAACTTGCGAATGGCTGGCAGACGCACTCAACGCTGCCCGCAGCCAACTGAATTTTTCGGTTTGGGCATATGTCTTCATGCCGGAACACGTCCATCTCATTATCTACCCGAATAATCGAACTTACGAAATCGAGACCATCCGACAGACAATCAAAGAGCCTTGTGCCCGTACAGCTGTTGCCTGGTTGAAAGACAACGCTCCCGAGTGGCTCCCCAGAATCACGAGGCAGAAAGGGAAACGGATTCGCAGGTACTTCTGGCAGACAGGTGGCGGGTACGACCGGAATATCGAGCAGGGAAGCACGTTGCTTGAGATGATTGACTATGTCCACGAAAATCCCTGCCGCAAGGGTTTCGTTCAACGAGCATCTGACTGGAAGTGGTCC
>JAGQQT010000720.1 GCA_020426065.1 Planctomycetaceae bacterium
CTGCAGTAGCCTGTTCCATTACCCCTGGAGCAAACCTGGTACGATTTTTCCCGGTTGACCATCCAGCAGGCTTTCGAGTCGTCCATTCCGTTCAAAAGTCAATTGCTGTGAATCGAGCCCAAACAGATGCAGCAGTGTGGCGTGGTAGTCGAAATGATTCACAACGTTCTCCACAGCGTGGTGACCAAATTCATCGGTCGCTCCGTACGTTCCTCCCCGTCGGAATCCTCCGCCGGCAACCCACATGGAAAAACCATAGGTGTTATGATCACGCCCCACCTTGGCTGACCCGGCGTCATTCTGGATGACGGGTAAACGTCCCATTTCTCCGCCCCAATGGACGACAGTGGAATCGAGCAGACCACGCTGTTTCAAATCCGTTACCAGAGCGGCAGCGGGTTGGTCGGTCAGTTTGCAGGCGCGAGGAAGGGATGTTCGAATGGAACCATGATGATCCCAGAACTGGTTTCTCGTGTAGACCTGCACGAAGCGGACTCCACGCTCGACCAGTCGTCGGGCGATAAGGCAGCGTCGTCCGTACTCTTCGGTTTCCTTGTCGCCGATGCCGTACATTTTCTGCGTGGCTTCGGTTTCTTTAGAAAGATCCAAAGCTTCGGCAGCAGCCACCTGCATTTGAGCGGCAAGTTCGTAATTCGCGATGCGGGCCTGGAGGTCGGTATTGGTGGGATAGCTCTCCTGATGTTGAGCATTCAATGCCCGCACATAAGCCAGGTAATTGTCCTGAACCATTCCACGACGTGCGGCGGGTGGTTGAAGATTGAAGATCCGTGGCTCCTGTGGCCGAATGACTGTCCCCTGAAACAGCGATGGCAACCAGCCATTTGACCAGTTCAGTACCCCTTCAACAGGAATCCCACCCGGATCCGGGAGGGCCATGAATGCGGGAAGATTTTCCGCAGCATTCCCCAACCCGTAAGTGAGCCAGCTTCCCAATGCGGGACGACCCCGCTGAATGCGCCCGGAATTCATTGCATGAATGGACTGACCATGATTATTGACTCCGGTGTGCATCGACCGGATCACGCAGATATCATCGACCACTTGTGAAGTATAAGGCAGAAGTTCGGAAAGTTCTGTGCCGCTCTCACCGTGAGCCTGAAATTTCCACGGAGACCCGAGCACTTTCGAACTGGCCTGTGCTGCGTTGTCGTACTTGATTGTTCCCGGGAATGATTGCCCATCCAGCCTGTTTAACTCCGGTTTCGGGTCAAACATATCGATCTGGCTCGGACCACCCTGCATGAACAGGGAAATCATGGCCGTTGCTTGCGGTGTGTGATGCGGTTCGCGCTGCTGGAGTGAGTCGGGCTTGGGAGTGGCTCCAGGTTTCACAGGAGCGGCGAGCAGGCCATCACGCTGCAGCAGCGAAGCGAGCGCCAAAGGCCCCAGGCTGAAGGTACCTGCCTGCAAGATCTGTCGTCGATTCCAAGTCGTGACGTCGTTCATGGCGAAGGTATTACTCCACGTACAGGAAACGATTTGAACTGAGCAACGCCTGACAAAACACACTGAGTGCTTCTTTGGCAACGCGAGGTTGATCCCAATCAGTCTGCTGGTTTGTAAATAACTCCTGTTGAGTTGTTACAAACGCTACGGCCTGATCACGCTCTGTCTCTGAAGGACTTGCCGAATAAGCCAGCAGCCACGCCCGATCAACCTGCTGCGGAATCCCGTCAGGTGCTTCCTTAATGAGCCGGTCCGCGAAAAAGTCGGAGAACTCGACGATGGCAGCACTGTTCATAAAGAAGAGCGACTGCGGTGCCACTGTTGACGAACTGCGAAATTCGCAGTTGGGAGTCATGGCGGGAGCATCAAAGGTCTCGAACATCGAGAACGTCCGCGTGCGACGTACTTGAACGTAAATGCTGCGGCGGAATTCTTCACCTTTTAGATCGACCTGATCAACCGGCTTCCGTTCCCCATCCAGGTTTTCTTCTCCCAGCACGATCTGTCCGACACTGTCTTCCATCACCGGGATGGGTGCCCCAAAACGTTTGGGATTCAGTTTTCCAGTCACGGCAAGCAAAGCATCGCGTAATGTTTCCGATTCCAGCCGCTGCAGCGGGAAGCGGGAGTACATCACATTGTCTGGATCGGCAGTCATGGCGACCGATGA
>JAGQQT010000721.1 GCA_020426065.1 Planctomycetaceae bacterium
CCTGTCCACACCGCAGCATCATCGTATCCATAAGCTTCCGGCAATGGTGCCCCTTCAATCGCGCCGCCCGATAAATGCCACTTCCCGAAATGGCCTGTGCGGTAACCTGCCTGTTTCATCAGGCGTGGAAGCAGAGTCACATTCGGGTCGAGCCAGTCAGCCATGCCACGATCGACATTCTGCTGATGACTTGCAAAATGCTCATGCACTCCGTGCCGGGCAGGATAATTCCCGGTCACAATCGCTGTCCTGCTGGGCGAACAGACCGGATTACAGACGGTAAACTGATGGAAGTCCGTTCCTTCGCTGGCCAGTCGGTCCAGATTTGGTGTGAGAATGTGCGGATGCCCATGGCATCCCAGATCACCCCAGCCCCAGTCATCAGCATAGATAAACAGAATGTTCGGACGATCCTCCGCCCGAGCATTGGACGTCAGCAGGAGCAGCGGCATCAGGAGGATGAATATTCGCATGAAACGCATTTCCCGGTTTTGAATAGGTGAGAAAACCAGCTGAGATTCGATCATGACTTCAAAGAGTTTCTCATTTCTTCTCCGACTGTAACCGAACAACACCTGTCCAAACCACTCAGAAACATCCTCATGATTCTTTTTCCGGAAATGCATGTGCCGTTGTTTCCCCGATTCCGCTCCGTTACTTTATGAACGTCTTTCTCCAAGGGAGCACAACGATCGTGAACACTACCTCGCCTGTTCCAGCCACACAGCGGTTACTCTCACTCGATACCTATCGTGGAATCGTCATGTTTACCCTGTTTGCCGGTGGCTTCGGTCTGGCACAGGTGGCGGGCAAGTTCCCCGAAAACGAAACCCTCCAATGGTTGAAATTCCACACCAGTCATCCGGAGTGGATCAGCCAGTTCAAAGCAATTGGCTTTTCTTTGTGGGATATGATCCAGCCCGCCTTCATGTTTATGGTCGGCGTCTCGATGCCCTACTCCTACGGCAAGCGGAAAGAACTGGGACACACCTACACACAGCGGCTGGCCCATGCCTGGACCCGCGCGATTGTGCTGGTGTTACTGGGAGTCTTTCTGCAATCCATGAACAAGCCGGAAACCTACTGGATTTTCACGAACGTACTCAGTCAGATTGGCCTGGGATATGGCTTCCTGTTTTTTCTGGTGGGACGCCGTTTTCTGCTGCAGTTGATCATCGGAGCGGTGGTGCTGGTCGGATACTTCTTTTACATGCTGCCAGCCGGGTTTGAAAACGGCACGAGTGCCCCTCAGCAATTCGATCTGTGGTTTCTGAATCTGTTCCCGCGCGAGAGCGAATTTACTGTTCATCCCTATACCACTTTCAACTTTATCCCCTCGTTCGTCACGATGCTGATGGGCGTGATGAGTGGCCAGTTATTGAAGAATTCGGAAATACCCGAAGCAACCAAACTTCGCCGGCTCCTGCTCGGTGGCCTGGTCTGCCTGCTGCTGGCACTGGCCTGGGCTCCGGTTTGCCCGATTGTCAAAAAACTCTGGACACCTTCCTGGGCACTCTTTTCCGGAGCCTATGTCATCTGGCTGCTGGCCTTGCTCTACTGGCTGATTGATTACAAGGGCTGGAAATACGGCTGGACTTCCTTTTTTATCGTCGTCGGTATGAATTCCATCGCGGCGTATCTGATGGGACAACTTATGAAACCGTTCGTCAAAAGTGTGCTGCATACACACATACCAGATACTTTTTGGGCCGCAACCGGGGCCTGGGAGCCTGCGGCGGAAGCAATCCTGATCGCGGTTTTCTTCTGGATCACACTGCTGTGGATGTACCGCAACCGGATCTTTATCCGCATCTGAGGACATGAATTTCAGCCAGACAAGGCCAACAAAAAAAGACCCCGGACAAATGACCGGGGTCTTTCTGTTTTTTCTGCTCTCCGCAGTTGAGAAATCAATAGCGGTAGTACTCAGGTTTGTAGGGACCTTCAACTGGAATGTTGAGATAGTCAGCCTGATCCTGGGTGAGGGTTGTCAGTTTGACACCCAGTTTGGCCAGATGCAGTCGGGCCACTTCTTCGTCCAGTTTTTTGGGCAGAACGTGGACTCCGACTTCGTACTTGTCGGTTTCATTCCACAGTGCAAGCTGTCCCAGCACCTGGTTGGTGAAAC
>JAGQQT010000722.1 GCA_020426065.1 Planctomycetaceae bacterium
ACTCTGGTCGACAGCCTGCTCAAGCAGTCCGGACAGTTCCGCGACTCCCAGCTGCAGGAAGAATGCATTCTCGATTCCAACGATCTGGAGCGGGAACGCGGCATTACCATTCTGGCCAAAAACATTGCCATCGATTTTGCCGGCACCAAAATCAACATTATTGATACCCCGGGCCACGCCGATTTCGGCGGTGAAGTCGAGCGGGTTCTGAGTATGGCCGATGGAGCCCTGGTCCTGGTGGATGCCTTTGAAGGACCACGACCACAAACCCGCTTCGTGCTGTCCAAGGCTCTCGAACAGAAACTGAAACCGCTGGTGGTCATTAACAAAATTGACCGTCCGGACTGCCGTCCTGATGAAGTTCTGTCCCAGGTGTTCGACCTGCTGGTTGAACTGGGAGCCGATGATGAAACTCTCGATTTCCCTTATGTCTACGCAAGTGGGCGGAGTGGGTTTGCCACGCACGATCCCAACGACCGGAGCGGGACGATTCGTCCGCTGCTCGATCTGATCGTCAAGCATGTGCCCGGCCCGGAAGTGGATCAGGACGCTCCGTTCCAGATGATTGTCACCACACTGTCCTACTCAAAATACGTGGGCCGGATTGCCACGGGACGCATTCGCAGCGGCAAAATCCGCACGGGAGAACGCGTCGCACTGCTGCGAGCCGATGGCTCCCGCACCATGGCCAATGTCGAGCAGGTAGAAGTGTTCAACAATCTGGGACGTGTCGCGGTAACGGAAGCGACCGCTGGAGACATTGTCGCTCTGGTTGGTTTGCCGGATCCGGAAATCGGAGACACGATCGCCAATCCGGAAGTCACCACTGCCCTGCCCCGAATCAAGGTTGATGAACCAACCATCTCGATGTCGTTTACGATCAACAGTTCTCCTTTTGCCGGAAAGTCCGGCAAGTACGTCACGAGTCGTCACCTGCGGGAACGCCTCACCCGGGAACTGCAGTCCAACGTGGCACTGCGGGTGGAAGAAACCGATGTGAAAGAATGCTTCCGAGTCTCCGGCCGGGGACTGCTGCATTTGTCAATTCTGATTGAAGAGATGCGACGGGAAGGTTATGAACTTTCCGTTGGCAAGCCGGAAGTGATTCGCAAGCAGGTGGATGGCAAATGGCATGAGCCGTTCGAAGTCCTCACCGTTGATGTGCCGACCGATATGGTTGGTAGCGTGATGGAACTGATCACGCCGCGTAGAGGTCAGCTGACGAACATGACCTCCAGTGAGTCCGGTCAGTCTCATCTCGAATTCGTGATCCCCGCCCGCGGATTGATCGGCCTGCGAACCCGGCTCCTGAATGCGACCCGGGGGGAAGCAGTCGTCAACCATCGGTTCGATTCTTACCGCCCCAGCGAAGGAGAACTTCCTTCCCGCCCGAACGGCGTCCTCATTTCCCAGATTCCCGGCAAGGCTTCAGCCTATGCCCTCTGGAAACTTCAGGAACGTTCAGACATGTTCATTCCTCCTGGCACAGATGTGTATGAAGGAATGATTGTTGGCGAGAATTCCCGTGATAATGACATGGTGGTCAATCCGGTTCGTGAAAAGAAACTGACCAACATCCGGGCATCAGGCTCCGATGATGCCATTCTGCTCAAGCCACCACGCGATATGTCACTGGAAGTGGCGCTGGAGTACATCGAACGTGATGAGTATGTCGAAGTCACACCGGATGCCATCCGCCTGCGAAAAATCGGCCTGACCGAACAGGAACGAAAACGCAAACAGGTTCTGGTCACCTGACATCTTCGAGGTGATTCCGAATCTGATGAATGTGGCACGCTCAGTAGCGAAGCGGATGGGCGTGGAAATTGTTCCATTAAGTGAGCGGCCAGCCGCGGGTCTGTACTTTATTGGACATTCAACAGCAAACGCCTGCGGCCCATTCATTGCTCAGTCATCTGGTTTGAAACTGATACTGTGAACGGCCAGAGTCAACCACGCCCACCATTCCGTTACGCTTCGATCTGGGCGTGCCACGGCAGCCGAGGAAGTATTACCACGAAGGACACGAAGCGCACGAAGGGGGAATCTGAAAACTCTTGAATCGTGTGCCCGGATGAGTAATCAATGTGCCTGGAAACTCAAACCGGTTCCAGTCAGGG
>JAGQQT010000723.1 GCA_020426065.1 Planctomycetaceae bacterium
GTTTACGACCGGTTGGAAAGAAATGGTGATCCTGGGTTTTATTGCCCTGCTGCTGTTCGGTAAGCGATTGCCGGAAGTCGCACGCAGCCTGGGGCAGGGGTTTGTCGAATTCAAACGTGGCATGACCGCGATTGAAACCGACATGAAAACAGCCGTCTATTCGGAACCCGTCAAAGCCAAACCCAAGGTGACCAGTCGTGTTGAGGAAGATTTGCAGCCGCAGGGAGAGAAATTTGAGTTCTCTGATGACGCAGCTGCCGAGGAGAATCCCAACTCCTGATTCGTCACCTGATCTGAATGAAAAACGCCGTCTGCTTCCTGGGAAGCGGACGGCGTTTTTTATGGCCAGATGCGGAATCTTGACAGCACCAATTGCAATCAGGATGGCACCGGTGTGCTCAGAGTCAGGAGCGGTATTTCAGTTCATAATTCTGGCCACAACCTGCGCAGGTATGGGATTCCGGCTGGGAAAGCAGCAAGGTTTCCTGTCGGCAATACACGCACACCAGACTGTTGCTACTGCTGATCTCCAGGGTCTGTGTCAGATCTGTTGAGCGCCGAACAACCTGCCTGCGTTCAGACTGACGCCGATCTGTATTTCCGTCAGGTTCAATCGACAGATTTGGTTCGCGCCGATCATTCTGACGACGGTTGTCGGCAGCAACCCGCTTTTCCAGCAGGGAATCCAGATCGAATGGAAGTGATTTTTTGTGTGTCATGGAACGGGAGTAAATGTTTGAGAATGGGTGTTCAGCGATGGAGTAATCATCGGTTCCGGAAATCCGGCTGAGTATCCCTGTCCCAGAACCGGTTCAGGACAAATCTGACAATCCTGGCAGTCATTCATGACCGGGGCACCCCGACGCCAGTGTCGTGGATTGTTGATTGCATCAAACAGTTGGGGCTCTGGTCGTGGTGCAGAGATGAGTGGTCCGTATAACAGCGGGCTTGTCGCCCGTTGATAATTGGACTCTTCATAACAGCGATAGGCCGGATCATAAGGCAGAATCCGAGGGACCAGGGCGATGATGATTTCAGTGCGTTCCTTGGTTTTGGTTCTCCGCTGGAAGGCCCGTCCGATATAACGCAAATCACCGAAGAAGGGGATTTTGGATTGTCGAACCGCATCCAGTTCCTGAATCAGTCCCCCGATTACAATCCCGTGGCCATCCGGCAGCATCACGGTTGTGTCCACTTCAGCGGTTTCCTTGTCAGGCAGACCGGTGAGCGGATTCACGTTTCCGGTGGAGACCTCCGGTTTGACTTTCATCAGGATCTGTCCGTCCTGCGTGATTTGCGGAGTCACAGACAGCACAACGCCGGTATCCAGAAACTGCACGTTCTGCACAGTGCTGGTTTGTGTGGTAGTCGTGACCTGAAACCCGAGACGTTCTCCAATCTGGATTTTTGCTTCCTGGCCGTTGAGGACCAGAACTTTCGGCGAAGCCAGGGTTTTCGAATCAGTCGTATCTCGGATGGCTTCGACGACATTATTCAGTTTTGAGCCATCAATATCAATCAACAGGGCGGGGCTGGCCATGGGATTGGCAAAGCCACCCGAGGAGATGGTAAAATCTGCCCCGGCTATCTGAGTCAGGTAGGAGAGATTCACCCCGTGGCGGCACGAATCATCCAGCACCACCTGCAGAATATGTGCTTCGATGAGTACCTGTCGGGGTGGCTGATCCACCGTGGCGATGTACTGCTCAATTCGGGCCAGGGATTCAGGCAGATCTTCGACAATAACAGTTTCCCGTGCCTTCAATTTGTCAGTTGGGTCGGATTGATGGATGAAGATTTTCCCAACCGGAGAAAGCAGCCCGCTGACGACTGCCTGGGCATCGGAAGCGGAGATGAAATTGAGCGGAATGACTCGAACCTGCCGGCCCTGTACATGAGCCTGCACCGCCTTCTCCGCACTGATTTTGGTGACAATAATGATGTCCCGCTGCTGAACCCAGGTGCAACCTGATGCTGCCACAATCGTGTCGAGAGCATCTCGCAGCGAGGTGTTGCTCAGTGACATGGTTACTTCGGTGTCGGTGTCATCACTGATCACCACGTTCAGACCATGCTGCTGGGCAATCATGGTGACAATTGCACTCAGGGGAGCCTTCCG
>JAGQQT010000724.1 GCA_020426065.1 Planctomycetaceae bacterium
CGTTGAAGTCCAGAAAAATTTCCGGCGACGATCGTGTTATTCAAAACAGTCGTTGAGCCAAATTCCTCAACTCCCCCAGGTGCGCTATCTGTAATTTGATTTGCGCCAGCCACGTTACCAACGATGGTCGAATTCGTCACAGTGAGTATGTCACCGATGTTAACGATGGAAATCCCTCCCCCCTGAGCATTAGAAGAATTCCCGGCAATCGTCGAATTGATGATCACGGCAGTTCCTTGCACATCAATTCCGCCGCCTGAAGATCCAGCGAAGTTGTTCGTAATCGTCGTATTTTCAACCACCAAGTTTTGCACGCCATAGTCGGCATCTATTCCTCCACCAGCGCCAGTGGTTCGATTCCCTGTGATTACCGAGTTGCTAACTACAAGCAGTGCTCCCTGATGATTGATCGCCCCGCCACCGTTCGTCGTATCGTTGCCTTGAGTCAGCGTCAGCCCACTGAGATTGACTGTGCTGCTGGCAGCGGTTTCAATGATCCTGGATTGATTATTCCCGCTGATCGTCAGCAAACTGGCTCCAGGTCCCTGGATGCTTGTCTTGCCAGAGATGATCGGAAGTTGAGTTCCATTCAGTATGATCGAGCCACCTTTGAGTGATTCCTCAAACTGGATTTCGTCCGTACTACCGCCAATATTCGCGCCAATATTCTGAGCATTGGCAGCTGCGATGGCTTCCCGCAATGAAAAGGTGTTGTTGTTATTGGTTTCATCAATGAGCGTATTGACTTCGAAGAGCGGCTGCAGTTCGAACGCTCCAATGTCGACCGTTGTATCGGCATTGCCAGTCCCAGCACCAAACCGCTTGAAGGGAGCTCCGCGGCCATCGGACGTCAGAAAGGCACTGTTCTGATCCCGAGCAAGACTGTTGTTCCCGGCATTCACCGCAATTGAAGTCTCCAAAAGCGAATGTGTGGGAACAGTCCCCCCATTGTTCTGGAGAGTCGTGTTGAGAACTGTGTTGATATCCCGCGTTCCGGAACCATTCACACCGACAATGTTGTTCTGGAAGCCTCCTTCGGACAGCCCGCCAGCAGTATTCGCATCCCCAATAAGATTATTTTGCGAACCGATAAAGACACTTCCTTCGATGTCATCAGGCGTTGTGCCTGTGCCTTCGATGTTACCCGCGACAATCGTGTTACGGAGTTCAATCAGCTGATTGCCAACCGCGTTAATTCCCCCTCCATCCCCAGCCTTACTCGATCCGTTTGAGTTAGATCGATTCAGTACAACGGTGGAATTGACGAGTGTGACTTCTCCACCAGTAGAAATGCCGATTCCACCTCCGCCATTGATTGCGGAATTTCCAGAGATCGTACTGTTGATGAACTGCGCAGGAGATGCCACGTCGATGGCTCCTCCTGCTACAGCTGAAATATTGTTCGAGAATGTGGTAGTCACAAACAGCATCGATCCAACACCGTTTGCGTCGTCATCAATAGCTCCGCCGAAACTACTAGATCGATTCCCTTCAAAATTCATCCCCACGAGAACAATGCTGGTCCCGGTATTGCGAATGGATCCTCCCCCATTGGACGATGTGTCATTTCCACCCGTGAGTGTCAGTCCGCTCAGGATTACGTCCACACCTGACCCGAGAATTTCGAAATGTCGTGTCGCGTTGTTTCCATTGATCGTGAGCAGATTTGCTCCAGGCCCGTTGATCGTCAGATCGTCGGTGATGTCCAGATCAGCTCCACCCAAGGTGATGACCATGCCAGACATAGAGCCTGCAAAGTTGATGACATCAATTGCTCCACCAGAACCAGCCGGAGCATCACCGAAGGCAGCATTCGAATTGGCTGCGTTGATTGCCTCCCGCAGGCTGACAAGCCCATCCGTTACACCGGAGTTATTCGCAGGCTGATCGAGCGTGGTGTTGACGGTGTAAACCGTCAGTAATGTTTTGTCTTCCAATGCCTCCGCGCTCTGTCCCATCGGCCCTGCAGTCCAGAGAATCTGTACGCGGCGGGAGGTAAAGCGTCTATTTGACATAAAAGAAAATCGGCTTGGCATGAATCAATTCCGAGTTTAAAAAGTTAGTGCATTGTGATGCATACAATTACATCAGGTCTTCATGGAAGTTCAATCTCTACCT
>JAGQQT010000725.1 GCA_020426065.1 Planctomycetaceae bacterium
AGCATGGGTTCGGTGGTTGGCGAGAAATTGACCAGGGCCACCGAACAGGCCTGTGAACTCCGTTTGCCGCTCATCATCGTGAGTGGTTCTGGCGGTGGAGCCCGCATGCATGAGGGGATTCTTTCCCTGATGCAGATGGCCAAGGTTTCCGCTGCTTTATCCCGGTATCATGAGGCGGGGGGACTGTTTATCTCCGTTCTGACAGACCCCACAATGGGGGGCGTGGCAGCCAGCTTTGCTTCTCTGGGCGATCTGGTCGTTGCCGAGCCCAAGGCCCTGATTGGATTTGCCGGCCCCCGAGTGATTTCTGCGACGGTGAAAGCCAAATTGCCAGAAGGCTTTCAAACCAGCGAATTCCTGCTTGAACATGGTTTTATCGATCGGATTGTGCATCGCAGTCAGCTGCGAAACGAGATTGCCCTGTTTATCGATTATTGCCAGATCTCAGACTGACGGTGTTTTCCACACCATTCCTTGAGCTCAGAGATGATGGACGGTGCTCGACGTCACATCAATGTCTCAGGCAGACTCGTGGGGATGGAGTCCAACAGTTAAACTGAATGAGTCGAGCGAGAGTTCCCTGCCGGACTTCCGCCCTTTCTGACCTGAACCAGTCGCAGAACTGCGGGCCGCAGTGAAAGCGATCCAATTGATGCCCATGCAACTGATCAAGAATCTGTTCCACAAAAAGAACGATGGACCAAATCGGGTGAACCTGGCTGCCAGGTTTGAGCTGATTTCCCAGATGGGCATGGGAACCATGTCAAAGGTCTGGAAGGCCAACGATCGCCTCAAGCAGGAGTTTGTCGCTCTCAAAATCATCGATCGGGAATCACTGGCTAAGGTCAATGCACGGTTTCCCGGCTTGACCCGCCCGGATGAAGGGCTGGTGGGGATGTCGCTCAATCATCCCAATATCGTCAAAACCTACGAGTACGGCATCAGCACGGAAGATGAGCCGTATATCGTGATGGAATACATTGATGGCTACGGCCTGCAGCAACTGATCGAACTGCAGAATGAAACGATTCAGAAACGGCGGATGACCTGGATCATTCGAATGGGGGAAGCGTTACAGCACGTTCATGAGCAGGGCTGGATCCATCGCGATTTCTGTCCCAAGAATATTCTCACCACCATGAAGGGACAGTTAAAACTGATCGACTTCGGGCTGGTCGTGCCCAATCTGCCTCCATTTCAGGCCCCCGGAAATCGTACCGGAACGGCCGATTACATGGCCCCCGAACTGGTGATGCGGAAACGGACCGATCAGCGGATAGACATTTATTCGTACGCCGTGACCTGCTTCCAGATGTTCTGTAATGAACTCCCCTACGCTCCCAGCAAAAACCTGGAAACAATTGTCAAGAATCTGAACCGTCCGGCCCGTGACATCCGAGACGCCGCACCTGATGTTCCCGAGTCCGTGGCCCGGATTATCATGAAGGGGCTGGAAAAAGACCCGAATGAACGCTGGCAGACGGCCGCTGAAATGACGGATGCGTTTCGGGCACTGGTTCGCCGCAAAAGTGAACCTCGCTGAGAATCTGCTATCATTCACAACAGTCCGTTCCAGTTTTCCGCTCCGACCTACAGAGTCTGTGCTCTGATGCCCTGCCTCACCTGATTACGTCAGCTCATGAGTATTTCTCAGCAGATCGCTTCCCTCAATGCCTCGCAACGGGAAGCTGCCACGACCATTAAAGGACCACTGCTGGTGCTGGCCGGAGCGGGGACGGGGAAAACACGTGTGATCACAACACGGATGGCCCTGCTGATTTCTAAAGGTGTTCCGGCAGAGCAGATTCTCTCGGTGACGTTTACCAACAAAGCGGCCAAGGAGATGAAGGATCGAGTGCGGCAGTTGTTGCCGCGCAAGCCCAAAGAGACCCCAGAGATCTCGACGTTCCACAGCCTGTGTGTCCGCATCCTGCGTCGACAAATCACTCATCTTGGCTATCCATCCCGATTTTCCATCTACGATCGTTCGGATCAGGAAAGCGTGGCGAGCCAGGTGCTGCGAGAGATCAGTGTGCCGCACACGCAACTCAAGCCTGGGGATCTACTCGGACTGATCGGACATTGGAAGAGCCATGCGGTACGGCCCGAACAGGCGG
>JAGQQT010000726.1 GCA_020426065.1 Planctomycetaceae bacterium
TGAAAGGCGAGACCATCCTGCGTCCGGGACAACGCCTCATCCGACTCGAACCGGATACGGTCGAGCCAGATGTCAATCCGCAGATTCGTCTGATCACCTGGAATGATGGCTACGCCGTCTTTGAAAAGCCGGCTCCTCTGCCCATGCATCCCTGCGGACGGTTTCACCTCAACACAATGACATCGTTACTGGATGAAGCGTTTCCCGAAGTCAAATTCCGCCCCGCTCATCGACTCGATGCCAACACGACTGGTGTGGTGGTCTTTTCAATTCATCGGGATCTGTCACGAAAAATCCAGCGGCAGTTTGAAAAACAGCAGGCTCAGAAACGCTATCTCTGCCGGGTCATTGGTCAGCCAGCAGAGGAAAATTTTACCTGCGACCTGCCTCTGTCGAGCCAGCCGGATGAACAGGGCCTGCGCGGAGTTGACGAGACCGACGGCTTAGCGGCAAGCACAGAATTTCGGGTCCTCCATCGTTTTGAAGATGGAACGTCATTAGTAGAAGCCATTCCCAAAACCGGACGAACCAACCAGATCCGCGTCCATTTGTGGGCACTGGGATTCCCCATCCAGGGTGATCCGGTTTATTTGCCCCATCAGCAGCGGCAAACGGCCCAGACTCTGAGTGTGGCTGATCCACCCATGTGCCTGCATGCTCAGGAACTGAAGTTTTTCTGTCCTCACACGGGAGAAGAAGTCACCTTTACGGCAACCCGACCTGACTGGGCAGCATTCTGATCTGCCTGGATTCTGAACCTGACCATATCGACTCGAAGGATCTGAGATGAGAACACGGTATTTCCTGATGATGGTGCTGGTGATCGTTGCCACCTCACTCCCGCTCTGTGCGGAAGACTGGTCGCAATGGCTGGGAAATCAGCGAGACAGTGTCTGGAGAGAAACCGGCATCATCGATGAGTTTCCGGAATCGGGTCCCGTCATCAAATGGCGGACTCCCGTAGGACTGGGTTACTCCGGTCCGGCAGTTGTGGGAGATCGGGTCTATCTGTTTGATTACAGGCTGGACAGTGGAGATGTGAAACCGAATCCCTCGAGCCGGAATCGACTTGTCGGCCAGGAACGTGTGGTTTGTCTTAATGCCAGCACGGGTGAGCAGGTCTGGGAGCACAAATACGATTGCCCTTACTACATCTCCTATCCGTCCGGACCGCGCTGTACTCCGACAGTGCATGATGGACTGGTTTATACACTCGGAGCAGAAGGCCATCTCAGTTGCCTGAATGCCAAAACCGGCAAGCCGCTCTGGCAGAAAAACCTGAAACAGCTTTACGGGATTGATGAGTCTCCCATCTGGGGATATGCCAGCCATCCTCTCATCGTCGATGATCTGGTGATCACTCTTGCCGGTGGTGAAGGAAGTGTCGCGGTTGCCTTCCATCGAAAAACCGGCCAGGAAGCCTGGAAGAATCTGACCGCCTCAGAACCGGGCTATGCTCCACCAACAATGCTGGAATGGGAAGGCACCCGTCAGTTGCTCATCTGGCATGCAGATGCGATCAACAGCCTGAATCCAGCCGATGGATCCGTTTACTGGGCTCAACCACTCAAGCCCCAGTACGGCATGTCCATCATGGCTCCCCGCGTTGCAGGAAACCTGTTGTACGCAGCGGGGATTGGTGATGTCGGCACCTGCTTTGAGTTATCTGTTGATGCTCAGGGAAAACCAGCAGCAGATATCAAATGGACCGGAACAGGCCGGACGGGAATTTATCCAGCAAACAGCGCCCCCTTCATTGAAGACGGGATCATCTACGGCTGTAACATTCGACCGGGCACGTTTATGGCTGTGGATCTGAACTCGGGGGAACGGCTCTGGGAAACAACAGAACTGATCACCGGCGAACGTCCCGCTCCTCACGCCACCGCATTCATCGTCAAGCAGCAGGATCGATTCTTCCTGTTGACCGAAAAGGGAGATCTCGTCATGACCCGCCTGACCTCAGGCGGATTCCGCGAAATTTCCCGGGCACACGTCATTGAACCCACGGGTGATGCCTTCGGCAGACCGGTGGTCTGGTCTCATCCCGCATTTGCCAATCGCTGCTGTTACGCCCGTAACGATCAGGAAATCATCTGCATTGATCTGG
>JAGQQT010000727.1 GCA_020426065.1 Planctomycetaceae bacterium
GCTGCCAGGCGGGATTGCAGTTCAAAATCCGCAGTCGGTTATCATCCGTTATGGTGGCCAGAGTATCGGTTAAGAGAGCCTGCACGCGATTGACTCCGCTCCAGACTGGATTCACGCTCACCGAGACTGGAAGACCAGTCTGACAGTTCCACAGTTCTTCATGTCCGGTTCTTGTCAAAATTCGAATGCAAACCGGATCCGCAAAAGAAATTCCGATTCCATCTAGAATGTTCTGTCCCAGTGCATCCCGCTGAGTTTTCAGGTCTGCCTCCAGTTTCGTGACATCCTCTGCCCGGGTTTTGGCAGATGCGACCCGCTCCTGGAGTTTTTCCTGAGAACGTTTCAGGGCCTGCTCTTCGAGACCGAGGGTTGTTTTTGCCCGTTCGAGAGTGGTTTCGGCTTCTTTGAGGGTTTGTTGAGCGGATTCCTGCTTTTTGGCCGCTTCTTCTTTTGCCTTTTTCAGGCCATCGTTTTCTGGTTCGGCAGCCAGTTTGGTCTCGGCATCTGTCAACGCTTTCTGTGCTTCTTCAGCTGGCGCTTTGGCTTTCTCTAATGCCTCTTCTGCTTTCTTGATATTCTCTTTGGCGGTTTCAACAGACTTTGTTCGTTCCTGGACGTCCGTGTCTGATGCTTTTTCTTGAGCCTGTGCATAAGTAGAAAGGGATTTTGCGATCGCAATCTGACGCTCAACTCCAGAGATAGAAAGGAGTGCATGTCCGGCAGATTGCCACTCGTGCAGCATTTTACCTTGAGCATCCCAGATCCGCACCGCTCCATTCTGATGCAGAGTGGCAAAGCGTTCTCCCAGAGGAGCGGTTTCACATCCGGTGACATCTGCACCGGCATTCCATTTTTTCGCAGGAGCCCGTTTTGCAAGATCCCAGAGGACCACTTCACCGCTGGAAGAGCAGGTCAGCAATTCCCGCTCACTGGTCAGACTGAATTGCTGGAAGGGTTGATTGTCGACTCGAAACTCCGCGCCATTGACCGCCCAGGTTGTCCCATCCGCAGCAGCATCCCAGATCCGGATGGAGCCATCCTGATGAGCGGTGACCAGTTGAGCTTCCTGATAGCAGATGTGCGTAGCCGGGACCGGAACCGCGAAGACGACAGGCGTGGGAGGTCCGGTCAGTTTGATGACGGCAACTTCGTTTCCTTCTTTACGGATCACGGCCACCTCGCTGCTATCAGATTTGATCGCAACCGCTTTCACTTCCAGTTCGTTGGTGGAAAATGTGTTGCTCGCTTCCGGCAAGAGCAGAGTCAGTTGTCCGGCGGTATCAATAGAAGCAACCCCTGCACGACTCACGAGTGTGGTCCAGGCTGCCACAGGAGCAGCAGACTGAGCGGCCGCCAGTTCGGCAATTTCTGGTTGTTCCCAGATTTTGACCGATCGAAATCCCGCACTGGCCAGAATACGTCCGGAAGGATGGGCAGTAATCGCATTCACAAAATCCCGATGAGCAGAAGACTGCAGATTGGGGTCAATCAACAGCACGGACTGATCAGGTCTGTTCAGGGATAGAAGTTCCAGAAACGGTCCCCGTCCGACAGCCACCAGGCTTTCTCCGGGGATGAGGGAAAGAGCGTAAACCGGCTGGAGGCGATTGAGTGTCGAGTTCCAGACGATGGCAGACTGAGCCGATTTTTGTCCTGGAATGGCTCCTGCGTTGATCCACTGCTGCAACTTCCAGACTTCCTGGCCCGTCAGTTTATGGGCATTCATCTTGTTGGGGAGGGGCGGCATGAGTGGTTCTTCCTGACGGGCAGCCACCTTGAACAGATAACTCTCATCTGCTTTGCCGGGTACAAGGGATGTTCCGCTGTCTCCCCCTGCCAGCATGCCAGCCACGGTTTCGAGGTTCAGTGAGCCTTCCTTTTTGAGGCCGTTATGACAGGCCAGGCAGTTTGCCTTGAGAATCGGAGAGATGTCATCATCAAAGTTGACATCTCGGCCCAATTCGACGGTGAGCGGTGCGATCGCCTCGTCTTCAGCAAACAACGGAAGTGGACTGGTCCAGATGGTCAGCCCGGTAAGACTCATTATGATCAGACTGCGGAAAGAAGATATGGACATGAACCGGATCTTTCTGATCTCTCTGGTT
>JAGQQT010000728.1 GCA_020426065.1 Planctomycetaceae bacterium
AAACATGCTCCGGAAACTCAGATCGTGCTGGCCGGGCGGGATGATGTTGCGATAGCGGCTCTGTTAACGCAGTCGCTGCTATCAGATCTGGTGTCTGAAGCGGATCTGGTTCTGAGTGCCGAAACGCTCCGGTCCATCAAAGACGTCAACGATCCGCTGTTCCTGCCAGGTTCTGCCAGGTATGGTGGATTCCCCGGGCTGGCTGCCGTTTCACCTTGTCCACAGATTCGCCTGCGGAATGTGCCAGCCGACCGGAAAGCAGAGTTTGAAATCCTGGTCCAGCGGGCGGTAGAGTGCCAGTTTGTGGATTAATTGTTTCTAGCGGATGACAGGCTCTTCATAAGGCCGAGTCGCTTCCGATTCCTCGACGGGAATCGGGACGACACCCTGGGCACCGGGAGTTCGTAGCACCGGTGCCTCCGTAATCTTCAAGACGTCCCGACAATGCTCATGGCAGCTGATGCAGACCGTGAGTGTGTGCATGTATGTAAAGGAAGCTCCGTCCAGATTCCGGTCATCCGTTGCCTGCAGCAGTTTATGGGTGAGGCGTCTCATTTCTGTCTGATGGTGCAGATAGACCTGATCGATCTGCCCTTCCACTGCCATGGCGTCAATCGACCGATTGAGTTCTTTGGCTCCCCGTTCGATCTCCAAAAAGTTTTTGGACACCAGACCGTTCAGAATTCGCTGGCAACTGTTCAATTTGGCCTGCATTACAACAGATTCGGATTCCACGGGAATCCGTTCTGGAACCCGCTCCGGAACCCGTTCGCCTGCCCATGCCAGAGCCGTAGCGACTCCTGCGATTGTTAACACGACCAGGCTGGCTGTTGTCTGATTCCGTTTCATTGCCCGACTCCGACTCGTTTACACACAGCGATGTTGCAGGATTGGCATCCTTGCCGTTTGTCTGTTTGTTCACCTTGAAAACGGAGACAAACGGATCCACTGCCATCATCATCGGTACAGTCGAACGGCCAATATCAGTCAAATTGAATATCAGGAGGAAATTCGCTGAAGTTTGAGTTGCTGGATCAAATTTATAGTGGCTTTCCAAAGAATCCTGATGAGAAGATCTCCCCGTAACTCTATCTGTTCTACTGCAGTTCGTGATTGTTCCGCCTCTGTGGATACGATATCCTGAACAAACTGTAGTCTGCTGACATTCTCCGCTGATCTTGTGTGGGATTTCTGTCATGATCCGTAATCGTGTGAGCCGTCGTTTTTTTCTGCGTGGAACCGGAACTGCTATTTCGCTGCCGTTTCTTTCCGCCATGACGCCCGCCTTTGCGAAGGAAAACTCCGCTGATCCGGATCAGACACCCCGGTTCTTGGCAATCTGTGCCGGACTCGGTTTTCATGGTCCCCACTTTTTCCCTCAGGCTTCCGGCAAGAATTACGAGATCACTCCCTACCTGAAGCCGCTCGAACCGTTACGCAACAAGTTCACGGTGTTTTCCGGATTTTCTCATCCGGAGCAGAACGGCAACAATGGCCACGCCTCTGGCATGACCTGGCTGACCGCTGCCAAGCGTCCTGGACTGGCCGGGTTTCAGAATACGATTTCACTCGATCAGATGATTGCTCATCACCTGGGCGGAACAACCCGATTCCCTTACCTGGCGTTGTCGAATACAGGTGAGTCGCTGGCGTGGACTTCGAACGGGGTCAGTATTCCGGCGGAATCTTCTCCTTCACGTCTGTTTCAGAAAATGTTTGTGGAGGGGAGTGAGGCGGAAATCAACAAGCAGGTTCGCGAACTCGAACGGGGCCAGAGCATTCTGGATACCGTGCGCGGTGAAGCGGGTAAACTGGATCGCCAGCTGGGAGCGGCAGATCGTCGGAAACTGGATGAATATCTCACTTCCATTCGTGAACTGGAAGTCCGCATTGGTCAGTCCGAGCAGTGGGTGCGAAGGCCCAAACCGGCCGTAGAGATGAAACAACCCCAGGATGTGGCCGACCGGAATGATATTCTGGCAAAGCAGCGACTCATGTTCGACATGATTGTCCTGGCCCTGCAGACCGATTCCACCCGTTCGATCACGTTAGGACTGGGAGGGATGAATGCCGTCCCCAGTAACATCCCCGGTGTCAAAACC
>JAGQQT010000729.1 GCA_020426065.1 Planctomycetaceae bacterium
CGTCCCTTTATTGATCTGGAGACCACTTATCCCGATGACCGCGTGCTGGACCAGGTTCCCCGGAAACTGGTGAAACGGCACGGGATTCTGCCGCTGTTTATAGATGACGATGTGGTCCTGATCGCCGCAACCGATGAACCCGACCACGAGCTGGAAGACGAATTCCGGCTCCGCTTCGGCAAACCAATGCGAGCGGTCATTGCCACTCCACTGCAGATCAACCAGGGGATCGCCAAATACTACGCCCCCGGTGCCCGCGATGAGGCGGCTGCGGTCGAAGTGAGCTCGTCATCGGGCGGCAAGAAAAAGAAGAATTCAAACACGGGCAGTGCGAGCGCGAATGCTCCGGAGTTGACGGAAAAGCAGAAGCAGGAAAAGAAAATGGTCGGCCTGATCATTCTGCTCTGGTCATTCATTGGCTCCGCCCTGATCGATCAGTTTGTCATTAAGCCCTACCTGTTCCCGCGCTGGAGCTTTTTCGTGGGCGTGATTTTCATCATTCCGCCGATTGTGTTTTCGATGGTCTATCCGAAATATCTCAAAGACAAATAAGCAAAACGAAAACCGCCAGCACAAGAAGAACTCTCGTGCCGGCGGCGTTCTGGTGAGATTCAGATGGTTTCAAGGATTTGAAGCCAGGCTCCGGATTCAGTTTCGGGTCAACTGCTGGTCCTGCAGAAGTTCGACGGCTTTGAGCACATCGGCATCTGATGCGAGTGTCTTCTCAGTAATGCGGAGGGGAATTTTCACATCCCGCTGCACATACACATCCGGCTCCACTCCCACTTTGCTGTGGTTATGTCCGTCCGGTGAGTAGAACTTGGCAGTCGTGAGACGCAGCCCGCAGGACTGGCTGACCGGGAAAATACTCTGCACCGACCACTTCCCATAGGATTTGCGTCCCACGAGAGTTCCCCGATGATGATCCCGAATGGCTCCGGCGACGATCTCGCTGGCGGAGGCACTGTTTTCATCAATCAGCAGGACGATCGGCAGATTCCAGGTTCCGGTTCCGTGAGCGGAGTAGGTCCAGTTCTGGTCGCTGGTCCGTCCACGAGTGGAAA
Organism: Planctomycetaceae bacterium; assembly: GCA_020426065.1. GTDB lineage: Bacteria > Planctomycetota > Planctomycetia > Planctomycetales > Planctomycetaceae > Rubinisphaera. Next base: position 1,065 of record JAGQQT010000729.1, read on the forward strand.
CCAGCACGCCTTTGTCGATGAGGCGGTCGAGAACCTCAACGGCGGCGGTCAGGAGTCCACCCGGGTTGCCCCGCACATCCCAGATCAGAGAACGCATTCCCTGGCGATCCAGCTGTGTGAGGGCATCGTCGAATTCTTCAGCGGTGGTTCGCTGGAATCCGGACAGACGCAGATAGCCAATTCCCTGTTTTTCGTCGATGATTTTGGCAATCGGCACACTCTTCACTTTGACAGCCCGTCTCGTGAACACACCTTCCATCGGTCCGGTGGTTGGCCGATCCCATCGCAGTGCGACGCGGGATCCGCTTTTTCCGGTGATCAGGTTGGCAGCCTTGTCGGTTTCCAGTTCACGAACATCGGTCCCATCGATGTGTGTGATGTAGTCGCCCGGTTCCAGGCCGCCCGCTTCAGCCGGGCTTTCCGGCAGAATATCAATCAGGTGCACGCCTTTGCCTGCTTCGGATTTCATTTCAATTCCGAGGCCGACAAACTCACCTTCAATGTTGCTGTACAGGTCAGACAGCTTTCCTGGTGTCAGGTAGCTGCTGAATTCATCCAGGGCATTGCAGCCGCCGAACACGTATTCCAGGATGATGGGAACCCGGGGAATCCCCAGTTCCTGTTCCAGCCGGTTGGCAACTTCAGTGACCAGTGCCCGGCCGCTGTCCGGTCCCGTGATCGATTTGTTCCAGTATTCATCGTACAGCATCCGCCGGGCCTGCTTGAGCGAGGCACTGCTGGCATTGAACACCTGATGCTGTTCCAGAAACGCTTCGTTATTCAGAGCCAGGTAAACACTTTCGGTTCCATGGGCAATGAAATAGGTGGACGAGAGCGAATCGACATAGTGGCTGTGGATTTTGAACAGCACTTCATCGAGCAGTTCAAACGCCTGGCGTTCCGAGAGCCGCAGCAATGACTGATCATAGCTGGGATCGGCATAACGGCGATCGATCTGCATATGGAAGCGGGCACGCCGCAGGCCATATTTCAGTTCGTCATTGTCGGGCCACAGTTCGAGTGAATCGCGATAATGCA
>JAGQQT010000072.1 GCA_020426065.1 Planctomycetaceae bacterium
AATTTCATGTCATGCCAGTATTCCTGAACCGGCCAGCCATGCAGGTCAACAAAATACAGGATGCCTCCGTGTTCCTGGTCCCAGCCACGCTGCCACATCCAGTCCAGCATCCGGCAGCCGGTTGAGATCAGTTCCTGGTCAGCCCGGTGTTTGCCTTCCCACATCAGAAACCAGGCTGCTTCAATCGCATGTCCGGGATTCAGTGTTCGTCCATCAGAATGATCAAGCACCTCACCATTCAGTCCCACATTTTCCATCACGCACTGCAAGTCCTCCTTGAGGTGAAATCGATAGATCTGTTCGAGACTGCGGTCAATCCAGTCATCCGCTTCTTCAAGTTGAATTGAGTCTCGCAACTCCTGAGCGGTCGCGATGGTGATCATCGGGAAACCGAGTCCCCGCATCGGCCGTGTTGCAGTGAACTTGGGTTGAACTCCCTGCGGATTAAGATTGTGGTCAATAAACTTCCGAAATGCTCTGCGAGCCTTGTCAGCATAATGAGATTCCCCCGTGGCTTGGGCGAGTTCCCCCCAGGCAATTGCGGCAAAGCTTTCTGAATAGGCGTAGCGGCGTTTTCGAATCGGAGCCCCTTCTCGTGTGAGATGAAACCACATTCGCCCATCCGCAGGATCGATACAATGATTTTCCAGAAAGCGGGCGCCGGATCTGGCCAGCTCCAGCCACTCGGGATTCGGGCTGACGTTGTTATAGAGCTCACCCAGTAACCAGGTGAATCTTCCCTGCTGCCAGGTACATTTATCGGTGTCGATGATCTGACCATCACGATTGAGTGAAGTGATGAATCCACCATATTCACGATCCACGGCATGCTTGAGCCAGAAGGGGAGCGTATCGTTGAGGAGTCCATCCCGATAAGTCGTCAGCAGTTCCTGTTTGCGATGGCGGTCCATTTGATTTCCTGGAAATCATCAATGATGTAACGAATTCTGGTTTGCGATCTGGTTACCGGAATGTTATGGGCCGATAACATCTCGTAAGGGAATTCGCTGAAAAGTCAACTGGGACTGACTTCCTTCATAGAGAATCCCGATGATCTCCCGGTCGATCATGGTCATGCAGGAGTAGCCGGCACTGGAACTTTCATCCAGCAGCAACTGATGTTTTTCCGGCCAGGTCAGTCCATGGTCGGGGGAGGCCTTGATCGTCATCCGTTCTCGTGTTCTGGTGCTGTTTGGGTTCGAGAATAAAAGCCAGTTTCCGGCATCGGTACCGAGTTCCCGATCGACGTGAATCAGGCTGGCCATGCAGGCGCCGGGTTCAATGAGTGTCTGTTCCGAGGTGGGATGTTTCTGCCAGGTTTGTCCCAGGTCGGAGGTCGTCATGACTACCCGCGCAGATTTGCGGTTGTATCGACAGTTGAGCATTAACACACCGGGTTCCAGTTCCACCACCTGGGCTTCTGTCGTGTCTGCAAACGCTCCCGTTCCTGTTTTCCAGTTTTTACCATGATCTGTTGAGTAAAGTATGGTCGAGTAGGGGAGACGGTTGTTTTCTGGAGTGTCCTGATACTGAGCGGCAAAGACGAGAGTTCCGTCCAGCATCGTGATTCCTTTCCCCGGTCCCTGGAGAAGAAAACACCAGTCCGGGTGTTTGGCCTGGCTGGTGATGTTCACTGGAGTGGACCAGGTCACTCCATCATCCTGACTGCTGACAAGCATGAGCTGTCCGGTCTGTTCGGGTGTTGTTCCCTGTCCTGAACCATGCCACCCTCGATTTCCATGACTCCAGACGGCGGCGACCCAGATGGTGCCGTTTTGCCGGTCAACCAGGATGGCGGGGTCTCCAATACCATCGTATTTCCATTCCGGATCCCGTCCCATGTCCATGATGATTTGCATCGGTTGCCAGGTTTTTCCGCCATCTGTGGAGCGTGACATCCCAACATCGATATCAGCCGGAAGGTCTCCACCATTTCGATAACGCACATCATAGACGGCAATCAGGCTTCCGGAATTCGTGGTGGCCAGTCCTGGTATCCGATAGGTGTGGACACCTTCGTCCCCTCCCTGACGAAGGGCGATCCCCATTCTTTGAGGGGGGCGTTCCTGTTTGATGTCGATCCTGCTGCCATTGGAAAAGTGCAGCGAGCGGCAAATAGGGCCAATTGTGTGATCGATCTGTGCCTGATTCGCAAGGCGGCAGGTCAGCCAGAGTGTGTTTTCTCCTTCTGCCAGGAGGGAGTCCTCTCCTGTGCATTCGAGCGTTAGAGGTTTTTTCTCAAAATGAGACTGTTCCCGCAGGCAAAGTTTTCCGGCAGCGGAGAATTGATCCTGGTTTCTTCCGAGTGAGACTCCCGCAGCAGCCAGATCCGCCGGGGAGGTATGCGCGTCGAGTTCGAGATGAACTTTTGAAACAGCAATCGGATTGAGCGAACCACTGGTTGTGATTTTCAGCTTCTGGACCGGGCAGATCTCCTTGCCTTCCAGAACCGGTAAGGTGCAGGGGATGAACTGGACATCGACGATCTGCTGGGGGATCAAGGGGCGGATGGCCAGATCATCAATCAGGATTCCCGTGCTGGGAGGACTGGAGCAGCGGAACCGCAGTTGTTCAATGGATTGGTCCCTCAGTGGGACACGGATGTGATTCAGGAACGCCCGTCCGACTTTGAATGTTGAATCTCCGTTATAAATTTCCTGCCAGCCGTCAGCCGTTTTCTTTTCGATGCGAAAGGTAAAGGGAGTTCGCGAAGTCCAGCGTTCGGCCCAGAAGTCCAGATCACCAGAGGGATCCGTATCCGCAGCCAGTTTCAGGGTCACAATGGTCTGCTCGCCTCCGGTAAGATGCAGGCACTGCTGACCTGTTTTGGCATGCTGATCATCAATCACAGCATTTCCGGTTTCGAGCAGCCATTCACCGGTCGTTGTGGAGCACGACTGGAATGCTCCCGAGGGCATTTTTTCGAAGTCGGTTAATGCTGGCTCAGCCCCCTGTCCATACTGTGGCAGGAGACCGGATAGAACTACCAGGAGGAAACAAGAGACGCGTAAGCAGAATAAATGCATTGCAGGTAAATCCTGAACCCGGGAAGAGTTGAATCCAGACGTGTTCACGTCAGATCAGCATCATGAGCGGGTCGAGGAATTGCCGCAAGCGATAACCTGTTCTAATGCAGGCCGTAGCGATTCATCTTGTAGTGCAGAGTCCGCACGCTGACTCCCAGCATTCGGGCGGTCTGTTCACGATGGTATTCACAGGCAATCAGGGCCGCAGTGATGGTTTCCCGTTCTGCTTTTTCAACGGCATCGGCCAATGTAGAAGGCGCTGATTGTGCTGGTTTGGTTTTGGTTCCATCCTGCTCCAGAATGATGTCTTCGGCTCGAATCGTGGGCCCGTTTACGGTGACTACCAGTCTTTCAATCATATTCCGAAGTTGCCGCACATTTCCCGGCCAGCGAGCGGACACCAGTTTCTGCATGCCTTCAGTGGTAATCGTTTTGGGGTCACGATTGTAACGCTGGCAGAAGTGGTTGAGAAAATGCTCAATCAGGAGGGGGACATCGTCTCTTCTGAGTCGCAATGGTGGAATCTGAATCGGGATGATATTCAGGCGATAGTAAAGGTCTTCCCGGAAAGTTCCCTCGTCAATTTCATTCTGCACGTTTTTGTTGGTTGCTGAGATCAGGCGGACATCGCTGGTGAGTATCTCTTCCCCTCCGACTCGGGAATAGTGCCCCGACTCCAGGACTCTTAACAGGTCCACCTGGCACTTGGCGGGGATCTCGGTGATTTCATCCAGAAACAGCGTGCCCCCTTCAGCCTGCTCAAAGCATCCCGGCTTGCGTCGGGTGGCTCCCGTGAAAGATCCTTTTTCATGTCCAAACAGTTCACTTTCCAGCAGGGTTTCCGGTAATGCTCCCAGGTTGACCGCCACGAAGGGCTTGTCGCGGCGATCGCTCAGTTCATGCAGGGCACGTGCCACCAGCTCTTTACCCGTACCACTTTCTCCCTGAATCATTACAGTTGCATCTGTTTCGGCAACCTGGCGGATTTGCTGGATCACGTCTCGCATGATACTGCAGTTGGCAATGATTCCCGAGACTTCACCGGCGTCGGCCAGGCGATCGCGAAGTTCCCGGTTTTCGAGTCGCAACCGATAATGCCGACGGGCCTTGCGGACCTGCTCGCGGATCAGTTCCAGGTCCAGCGGTTTGGTGATGAAATCGAACGCTCCCAGACGCATGGCTTCAACTGCGGTTTCCACGGTGCCATGAGCGGTAATGACGATCGCGGTGGTCTGAGGACGGGTCCGCAGCATCTGTTCGATCATCTCCAGTCCGTTCATCACGCTGGGTAAACGAACATCAGCAATGACGAGCGAGTAGGCCGTTTCCCGAAACTTAATCAGACCCTGTTCCGCATCAGTTGCGGTATCGATCAATTCTGCCTCTTTGGCCAGTCCTTTTTCCAGACCTGAGCGAATGTTTGGTTCATCATCAACGATGAGAATTGCAAAATTGTCTGGGGTCATTTCTCAGGACTCGTCATGAGTTTGCACTCATGCTCTCAGGTTTGAATGGCTGGTCAGGGTTGGTGATGCCGCTTGCCTTTCAAGAGGCAGAGTGATCACAAATGTTGTTCCATCAGGGGAAGTCGTAAATTCAATCGTGCCGTCGTGCTGACGGACAATTTTATCACAGAGTGCAAGTCCCATGCCGGTCCCCTGATTCCGAGTCGTAAAGTATGGCTCAAAGACTTTATCCTGGAGATAGGCAGGGATACCGCAACCAGTATCAGCAACTTCAATTTGCAGAGATTCTTCCAGCTGACGAACACGCAGTTGGATTTTCCCTCCTTTAGGCATCGCATGAAAGGAATTGATGACCAGATTCAGCAAGACCTGCTCAATGCGTACCGCATCAATTAAAATCTCACAAGGCTCGGCTGGCAGGTCGGTTTTGATTTCTATTCCCAGACTCGCTGCCTGAGGTTCTGTCAATTTGGTCAGTTTCTGGATGATCTCTCTCGAATCGACAAGGATTCGGTTCAGTTTGGACACAGAGGCAAAATCCCGGAAGTTTTCCAGAACGAGTGTAATCCGGTTTGTTTCTGTGCGCAGGACTTCCAGGCTTTCATTGATGGCTTTCGAATCAATGTCTCCCTGAATGGCCTCCGTCAACAGCTGAATATGAAGCGAGAGAGCGCTGAGCGGATTTTTGATTTCATGCTGCAGGCCTGAAGCCAATGACCCCAGTCCTATGTAGCGTTCCATTCGTCGCAGACGCTGCTCAATCAAAGTTTTTTCCGTGTCATCATGAATGTGAATCACTGTTCCGACCTGTCTGTGATTGTGGTCTTGCAATGGACTGCACCCGGCTCTCAGATGGCGGATGTGTCCCTGATGAAGCACGGTGAAAACGCGATCGCGTACAGTTTTTCCATTCTGTGAAACAGTTTGACATATCTCTTGCAGGGCCTGGTAATCGTCGGGCAGATTGTTGAGGTAGACTGCAATTTCAGTTCCAATCGGGAAATCTCCCACCAATTCCCGACCTCGAGGATTGATACTCAAAATCCTCCCGGCAGAATCGGTGGTCACAACTCCCTCATCCAGGCTGGCCAGTACGTCTGCTGCCAGAACCAGAACATTTCGCAAAGACCGTTGACTGCTGAAATAGGCTTTTACCAGCAGCGTGAGTGCAATGCAGGAAAGTACGATATTCAGAATGAGGAGGATCGAAAGTCGGGACTGCAGCTGCAGTTCTCCAGCGAGCTCATTAGCTTCTGGCAGATCGCTTACGGGCAGGTGCAGTGTGAGTTGTCTCAGAATTTCCTGCTCATGTTGAAAGTCTGAAAGAATCCAGACCGTCACAACCAGTGACAATACGCTGAGTAACGTGAGTAAAGCGATGGCCCAACTGGTATCGCGATTGGACCGGGGCTGTTCATTTTGAAACACAAACTGCTCCCCATGGCCCGCGCTGCCAGGAGTTAATCAAGTAAAACTGGAATGCATCCCACTGGAGCATCCACACAAAAATTTGAAAATTTATGCCCATGACTCTCGCAATTATGAGTTATTCCGCGGCGCCCTGCAAATCAATGCACGTACCGTGCAGAATTCTGCAGTAAATATCCCGTCAGGCCATTCCAGCAAATTGAATTCAAAACCTGGAGACGAATCGGCTGGCCAAGCAGGTTTGATGCCATCTCAGAGTCTGTTTTTATTCAGAATTCCAGCTAAGGCAAAAGTTTATTCTGAGGAGTAATCTGTTTTTCCAGATTTCAGGTCTGTGAACAGCAGGAGAGAAACTGGTTCCCATAAGGATGTACCATTCTGTATACTCTCAAGCTGACTTCCCTCCGGTCCGGCCTTCTGATTGAAGCTTCCCCATGCGAGTTGCGATTTTTCTGACTTTCCTCCTTTGTGGTTCGACTACTGTTTCTGCAAAAGATCTGTTTGATGCTTTTCTTGAGCAACACTGCAACCGGTGCCACGGACCGGAGCGTGTGGAGCGGGATTTAAGGATTGATCAGCTGTCCCGGGATTTTGAGTCCGGAGTGGATGGACATTTGTGGGCGGAGATCGTCGAGAGGATTAATTCGGGGGAAATGCCCCCTGAAGACGAACCTCAGCCCACCGAAGATGAAATTGCCAAAGTCGTCAGTCAAATCGATTCCCGGCTCCGGGAGGGGAGGGCAGCCAGAATGGCCGCTCGCCCACCAGTTTCTCTCTATCGACTGAGCCGGAAGGAATATCAGAACACAGTCTACGATTTGCTGGGGGTCCGCTATGATCCCACGAAGCCGGGTGAGTTGAATGCCGATACCCTCTGGCAGGGTTATGAGCGAATTGGTTCCCAGCTTTCGCTTTCTCCTTCGCATGTGGAACGCTACTACTGCGCTGCCGAGATTGTTCTGGAACGCGCCTTTCCCGAGACTCCCGTTGAGGCCAGAACCGTTCGGAAAACGGCAGCTGAGATCCGTTATAACGGCGGTGCGAAACAACAGGAGTATCTGGACAAATTCGGCATCCAGCGGCCGCTCCGGGCTTTGATTTTCCCTGGTCGACTCCAGCAGGCCTTTCGGTCTCACTGGTTTGGTCGCACCGGGCCGGAACACAGTGGATTGTATCGGGCCAAAATGCAGGTAAGTGGAATTCGACCACCCGGAGGTCAAATCCCGCATTTACGAATTGGCCAGCGTACTGATGAGGCGGCCAACGAGGGATTGATAGAATTGGATATCCTCGCCTCCGAGGATGAGCCCCAGGTCATCGAGTTTGAAGTCTTTCTCGAGATGCCGACGGAACTGGACTTCAATGTTGTGGTGACCGATATCATCTCCCGCGACAAGGGAGGGCATCATCGGAATATTCTTGGCAGTGACAGTTATGTCTTTACGCACACCAGTGAAACGCAACTCCTGAACCCGACCGGTCCCAAATTGTTTGATGAAGCGGGCAATGGCATCTTTTCATTTGTCCTGCTGGACTGGATTGAGTGGGAAGGTCCGATTGTCAGTGATCAGGAAAAATCCCGCAGAGGGGTAATGGATCTGGCAGATGACGCAGACCTGGAGCAGGTTGCGGAAAAACTCAGGCACTTTGCCAGTCAGGCATGGCGCCGTCCCGTGAGCCGGGAGGAACTTGGATTCTACCTCAAATCCTATGAAGAAGAACGTGCTGCGGGAGAGTCGGTGACTGCTGCTTTTCAGGTCGCTTTGCTGGGGATTTTGACTTCCCGGAATTTCACCTATCTGGTTGAAGGGGATGTTGAGCCTCGCTCTGAACTCAACGACTGGGAACTGGCTTCACGACTGTCCTATTTCCTGTGGAGTTCGATGCCGGATCAGGAATTGTTTGCGGCTGCGGAGAATGGTCAGTTACGAGGAGAGGGCTTGTCCACCCAGGTTGATCGGATGCTGGCAGATCCCAAGATCGAGCGTATGATCGAAGATTTCCCACGCCAGTGGCTGCAGTTGCATCGGCTGGGCATGTTTCCACCCGATGGGAAACTCTATCCCAGTTATGATGTCTGGCTGGAAACGAGTATGCATGAAGAAGTGGTCCGCTTTTTCCGGGAAGTGTTTGTCAACAATCTTTCCATCGAAACATTTCTCCATTCCGACTGGACGATGGCCAACGCTCGACTCTGTGACTTTTATGGACTCTCGGAACCTGCGACAACGGACTTTCAGCGAATCGCTCTCCTGCCGGAACATCACCGGGGAGGGTTGTTAACGATGGGGGCAATTCTGGGGCTGACTTCCGACGGCACCCGGCACCGCCCTGTTCATCGGGGAGTCTGGGTCAGCGAGGCTATTTTTGGGAAAACCCCACCATCACCGCCGGCCAACGTCGATCCGATTGAGCCGAACCCACCGGACAGTCCCAAATCAACTATCCGCCAGAAAATTGAAGCGCATGCCAAAAATCCGAACTGTGCTGCCTGTCATCGGACAATTGATCCGCTGGGGCTGGCGTTCGACCAGTTTGATGCGATTGGGCAATGGCGGACGCACGAACGGGTTGAAAACGGGACTGGAGCAGATCCTGTGGTCAATCCGAGTGGAGTGCTTCCCGGCGGACGGGAATTTGCCGATGCGGAACAGTTCAAGGAATTGTTAATGGAAGATCGTGACCAGTTCCTCGAAGCGTTCGTTGAACATCTCTGCACTTATGCTTTGCGTCGGGTTCTGACGGTTGATGACCGGGAAGAGATCCGGGCCATTGTCACCCGATCTAAAGAGAATCAATATCAATTAAGAGACATTGTTCGAGCCGTCGCCCTGTCTGATCTGATGAAGAAACGCTAAAAACATCTCGCAATCAACTACAGGTAGAAAATCTTTCACTGGAGCACAATATGTCGAAATCCTGGCTGATTGATCGAAGACATGTCCTGCGTGGACTTGGCAGTTTTATCACATTGCCGCTTCTGAACTGCATGCAGACTGCTCGTGCTGCTGAAGAGCTGGCTGCTCCCCGGAGAAGCATGTTTGTTTACATCCCGAATGGTGTCAACACGCTCGATTACCAGATCACCACTCAGGGGGCTGATTATGAATTCTCCAGAAGCCTGAAGCCTTTGGAAAAACATCGGAGCGTGATCACTCCCATCAGTGGCCTGCATCATCCCGGTGGCCTGGGACATCATCATAACTGCCAGAAGATCTGGCTGACGGGCGGGCAACTAGGCCCGACGGACCGGAATACGATTTCCGTGGACCAGAAAATGGCCGAGGTGACCGCACAGCACACACGCTATCCGTCGCTGGAAATCGCGAACAAAGGGGATTCTCTTTCCTGGACCAGCGACGGCATTCGTTTGCCAGGCATGAACCGCTGCAGTGATATCTTTGCTCATCTGTTTGAAGAACCGAAAAGTGGGACCGCCTCGCAGCGGCGGGCATTGCGTCGCAAGCAGAGTGTTCTCGATGCCAATCTGGAAGAGGTTCGCTCGCTTGAAAGAAAAATGGGAACCGAGGACCGGGGCCGTCTGAATCAGTATCTCACGTCTGTGCGGGAAACGGAAATCCGTACCAAACGGGCAGATGCCTGGCTGGATGTGCCACGACCTGCGATTGCCGCTGAAGATCGCAAACGGACAAACCGCGAAGTCCCCCAGGTCCAGGCCGGGGATTACTATCGGACGATTTATGATCTGGTGGTGCTGGCCTTTCAGACGGATGCAACCCGGGTTGTGACCTTCAGCAGTGGTCTGGAAGGGCAGGGGCTAGCCATTCCGGAACTCGGGATCTCGCAGTCTCGTCATGAACTCAGTCACCATAATGGCGATCCAGGTCACATGGAAAAATTGACCCAGAGCGATACGTTCAATGTCGAGCAGTTCAGTTACTTTCTGACCCGGCTGGCAGAGACTCCCGATCTCAACGGTCAGCCTCTGCTGGCAACTACCATGTCCCTGTTCGGCAGCGGGATGGCCTATGGGCACAGCCATGGAAATGCCAACCTGCCACTGGTGCTGGCTGGAGGCACAGCCCTGGGCTTCCGGCATGGCCGGCATGTCGATTTCAATCAGGGGCACTTTGAAGGCTATCAACTCAATGACCCGGGTCAGCACTATCGACTTTGCAGTCGACCGGCCAACACTCAGGCACACATGAGCAATCTGCTGTTGTCGATGGCCCAGAAAATGGGTGTCGAAACAGAACAGTTTGGTGACAGTAATGGTGAGTTGGATCTGGGTTGAACAGGATGAGAGAATTCATGACCAAGCAAGCCAAGCTGATGTTCTTGACACTCAGTCTGCTGATCTGTTGCTCCAGTGGACTGAATGCCGATGAGCCTTTTCGACCCAGCCCGGGTGAATTTCCTCCTCCAGAGCTGGCCAGAGCCTATCGGGGGGAACTGGTGTTCGTTGACCATGTCAATCGTCGCGGAAGCCTCCGTCTGCATGTGGATGGACATTTTCAGGAAGGACACCTGCACCATTTTGCGATGCTTCCGTACGGCATGATTTTCTATCGAGGGGCACCTGCAGAACTGCGGGATATTCCTCTCGGGACAGTTCTGTATGGCCGCTTCTATCTTCCGCCCGATCCAAAACTCTCCGCAGTTCCGAATGTGAATGGCAAAGACGTCACCGCTCCAGCGGAAAACCATGCCATCCTCCTCGAAGATGGGCCGAGCCTTTGCCTGCGCGAAGGGAAGGCCTGGAAGCTGATCTCCGTGGAAATCAATGGAGCGGAGGGAGTGCTTAAGGCCAGCCTGGAAAGAAAAGAGGGTGGAGAAGGTTTGGGAGGTGAACACAAACTGACAATCGATGGATCAACCCGCATCTGGCGGGGCAGGGAGTTGCTCGGCATGAATGATCTGATTGCAGAGGGGCTCTGGCCTGCAGAAGGGGTGAAGGCATTCGAGAACCAGCCCGCACAACTCGCACTGACATGGCATCCACGTTACCTCTATCAGGAGTTTCATGTTTCCGATCTCTGGCTGGACAACCAGGCGATGGAAGTTGCTGCGGAACGACAACGACAGCGACATATCCGACACATACGCACTCGCTGGATGCCCGCCCGGGTCGATGCGATCGAGTACGGAAAATTCGGCCAGGCCACAATCTCCGCAACATTATTCGGAGGAATGGATCCGACACTCTATGCAGACTTCAAGCCGGGAGTCGGTGGGAAAATGGCCGCTGCCGAAAACACACTGCGTACCTGGTGGCCAGATCATGACGGGATGGATGGCCGTATCATTGCCGTGGAGCAGAGTGAAGAAACCGCTCCATTGGGGAGTAGCGGGATTCAGATTCAATTTGAGGTGTCGTTGATTCTGGAAGGCTTTCGCCCCGGAAGAATTGTGCGGGTTCGACCCGCTGGCTGGCCCAACGTCAAACCTCCCATTGAGGAACGCATCCGCGATCTGGAAGACCGCTGGCCAGGCCCGGAGGTGTTCCAGCGATAGCACCAGATCCACAAATCAGCTTTCAATGAGAAGAGGGTTGTTCGAACTTTCGAACAACCCTCTTGCGTTTCGCTCAGAACAGAGATCAGTCGATGAATGCCACGTGCCGCATTGCCAGTGACTGCGTTTCGGTATTCATCAACACCTGGTGCCAACCATTCAGAGTAATCGTCTTGTGATCGGCGTGTCGGACTTTTCCTCGAACAAAGACGTTCGGATTCCGACGCTGCGTAATCCACTGCAGGTTTCGCAGTTCGGGCTTGCGACTGATCAGCTTTCGGTACTGAGGTTCTGGCAAACCGTTACGATGCAGAGGGCTGACGTAAACCAGTTCTCCGCCCGTCCGAATCAGTTCCTCGCAGATGTGCGGTTTTCCTGTTCCGCGACGCAGCGGTTCGTTCTGCAAAATCAGCATT
>JAGQQT010000730.1 GCA_020426065.1 Planctomycetaceae bacterium
CCCTTACAGCGATCGCTGCGTATCGGAGAGGAAGTTAAAGAGCGCCCTGCTTCAGCGAGCAATACTTTCGAAAAGCTGAAGACCAGTCGAGAAAAAATGCTTTCGATGGTCGAAGACTACGAAAAGTTATGTCAGTGTTTAAGGTCAGCGGAAGCATCCTGGAAACAGGTGGCCCAGGCCCACACACTTCTTTCTGCCGGACAATCGATCCGTCCTCGAGATTTTGGCCTGTCGAGTTCTGATCCCAGTGAAGTGAAGCGACGATTCAAACAAACCAATGATGCCGTGAACACTCTCCGGTTAAAGATGCTGACTTTTGAAGACCTGGCCGAAGCACGCATAACTGCTGCATTGCAGTTAATCAATGTTCCGAAGGTGATGGAGAATATTGAAGGGGGCGAGGAATTGCGACTCGATATCCGAGCATTACTTCCCACCGCTCAATTACTCAGTTACCTGATGATGCAGATACCAGATCTGGTTCTTTCTCATCAGAAACTGGGAGCACTGCTGTCTCGGTTGAATCGGAATCCGCCAGCCGAGTTGATCGAATCGATCAAGATACAAATACGAGACATGCATAATACGCTTTCACGCATGCATGACAAAATGGGTAATCATGTCTATCCAACCAGCTATGGAGAGAAAACCTTTAAGATTCAGGAGTATGCACTCCCTTCAGTTCCCGGCCCTGAAGACCTCTTCCCACTGCTCTACGTGACAGAATTTACCTGCGGTCGACTGATGAGTTTGCAGATTCGGCTTTTCAGCAAGCTCACATACTACGCTGAGAAAATTGAAACTTTCGTAAAACTGCCAAAACTTGAAAAGCGTGTTGCACCTCAACGTTCAGCCTGATGAAATCGCTTTTTGGTAATCCTTTCGATGATCGATCTGGAGTCATTTTACAATAGACACATTTGCGTTTGAGGGGAGTCGCAGCTTGTTTGAGGATTTTGGCTTTGAATACCTGTTAGCAATTCCTTTCCTGTTGTGGGTATTTATCTGCATTGCTGGTTTTGTACCTGCCTACATGTTGAGCAAAGCAGATTTCACCATTGTTGACGAACCCATTCCGATTTTTGAACGTTCACTTTCAGTGATTGATCCATTTTGGATCGAATCGAAGGGCTTCAAGGGTGAATATGCAATGAGGGTTATGGGGATTCCGATAGCGGTTTTCACCAATCCTGCCCAAACGGTTTCGATGATAGTCTTTTTTGTTGCAGATCAACGGGTTTTGGATTTCTACAGTTCTTTTCCTGGTAATGTCTCATTGACAACCTCCAGCACGATTGATGGGCCGACACTCCCCTATCCAGTTGGCGGTCTGAGCCAGTCTTTCCCTGGAAGTGACCCAAACGAGATTTACAATCAACACCTGTCCGGCATTGAATTCATTGAAAAACATACCGGAGTCCGCGCCATACCCATCAAAAACGTATGCGAGGACATGCAGTCTTTTTCAAAACGACAAGTTAGGTACATGCTTTCTCGACCATGGCTCATTCTCACCATTGGTTACCGCTACTTTGTCTTGCGTCATACAAGAAAGAACATCACGATCAATCAACAGTTCAACAATGGGACTCTAGATCTTGATCATATCATTGGGTTGACCAGGAATGTCGCTCAATAACAGGATCAACGGGTAAAGGTCATTCTCACAAATGCCCTTCACACTTCCGCTGACAATGTTCTTTGACTACTGCAAACGTCTTTGGTGAGCAGACATCGGTAGCGACTCACGAACTACCCGCTGCTCGAAGAGATTGATCATTCGATCTACGCTGAAACGGCTCGAGACCTTCGTGATCATGAAGCCGAGATGAAGCTGGAGATCTAAGCCATCGACCGCACACGGCACGAAATCATTGATCTTGACTCGAAATTGTTTGAACTTTCGCAAACCCTTCGTGAGAAATGGCTACCGCCGATTACGCGGCAAAGCGACGAATCCTCGAAATTGTGTGTTTGAACTTCACACTCGACGGCGCAACTCATTGCCCCACAACAAGAAATGAGCCCTTCGACGTACTCGCCGAAGGGCTCATTTCAAAGAATAGTCAGGATGACAAGATTTGAACTTGCGACCTCTTGA
>JAGQQT010000731.1 GCA_020426065.1 Planctomycetaceae bacterium
CCAATACCACCGAGAACTCAATTCGACCGTCATCGAAAATGTTTCCCGAGTGGATGTCATCCCGGTTTTCCTGGATGGAGGTGATCTTGAAACAGGTGTTTGCTGGGATTCCTGTTTTGCAAGTGGCATGCCAGAGGGGAAACTTCCTGGAATCTGCTGCACCGGACTGGTTCCATCGCATTTCCTGCCATGGTGTTACGGAAATTGGGGAAGTCCTGACGGACTTACGCTCACCCATGATTTTCTGTAAATCCTGCAGAGATCAGACGCAAATTTACATGCCTGCGATTCAATCTTGGCCAAATGTGATTCTGGGCTGCTTCAGCCCGCCCGCGTACCGCTGTGTTGTCAGCGATGGCCAATTTGACTGATCTTTAAACGCAATTTGTGCCCGACGTTGCGTTTGGTCTGGTAACAATAAATAATCAGTGATTCGTGAAGCTTCCTCTGTGCGGCCGTTCTCGCCGCAAAACCGAAAGTCGCAGTATGTCGATCAAGTTTCGTTGTCCTGAATGCAGCAATCCGATCAAAGCACCTGATGAGGCGGCTGGCCGCTCTGTCCGCTGTCCGCAATGTCAGACCAAAACACGTGTGCCATCGGGATCCTCCAGTCCTTCTGGTGAGAGTAAGCCAGCGCGGAAACCGAAAAAAGAGGAAGACAGCAACGCGTTCCTGGAGAATATCGATCTGGGAAATGTTGCAGCTGATACTGTGTTGTGCCAGAAGTGTGCCGCTGTGATTCCGCCAGGAGAAACGACCTGTCCGGAATGTGGTTTCGATCCGGAACATTTGACAACTGCGGGAAGACGCCGCCAGAAACTGGCAGCGAAAGGAATTGACCCGAAGTCATTTTATGCCAACGTCTTCAAGGAGCCATTCTCCTTCGCCACCGCTCACATGGGCCTGGTTTTTAAAACTGGGACCATTCTGACCATCTTTTTTCTGCTGGCGGCAGTTTTTGGTTACTTCCTGATCTGGGTTGCTACCGGTCCCCCCTTTGCTTTCTGGTTATTGTTGACCACCGTTGCCTTCATGGTTCCTGTGGGCTGGCTGCTTGAACAGCACCTCTACATCATTCAGCAGACCCTGGAAAAAAAAGACAAAATGCGAAAGCTGCGATTTGATTTCGCGCTTTGCGGCATGTCCGGCATGAAGTTCTTTGCCTGGATCATTTTTTATGGCCTTCCCTTCTGGATTGTCTTCGGCGGTCTGGGCATGTTGCTGGACTCCATGGGGATTGCTTACGCCTTTGCTGCCGGTGTCGTGCTTTCGTTGCTATGTGTATTTATATTTGCTTCCCAGGCGTTATCTCATCTGGCGATGCCGGTGGAAACTCCAGGATGGTTTTTCCCCAGAGTAGCCAAATCCCTGCGAATCACATTTTTACCCGGATTGACCTGGGCATTGCTGGCCCTGCTGGTGAACCTGCCAGTGATTGGCGGCTTTGCTGCCGTTTACTATGTCGGAGGTGATAAATTCGCAGAGTTTGTCGATCTCCGTCTGCAGGAAGCCAAAGTCCGCAAAGCCAAGGTGGAAATCCGACTTGCGGAGCTTTCGGGAATTGAATCCCGTAAGACGGCAGCCGTGGAAAAGTATTCCAAGGATGCTGAAGTCGAAGTTCCGAAAAAGAATTTCGGATCGATCGTGTTGCCGATCACGATTGGGATTCTGAGCTGTTATCTGGTTGGATTTACGAGCGTAGTGGTGGGCCGTGCCAATGGCATTCTGACCTCATCTTTGCGGAAAGCCCTGGATCTGATCGGCTCCGCCAAGGAACTGGTTTACAAGAAAAAGCAGGCCGGGGAGGAGAAGATCCGGAACCGGAAGACAACCTTGGTTGCGCCAACGGGTGTACGTGCCATGGCGTATGTGATTGATTCCCTGCTGTTAAGTGCGATGAATGGAACCGTGCTGGGGATGATTTATTACACGGTCTTCAGTTTTGATGTCGACATGACCTCCCGGGTCGCGATGATCATCAGCCAGGTGGTAGCCAGCATTCCCCCCCTGATTGTCTTCGGGATTTACTTCGTGAAAAATGAAGCCGGTATCGAGCAGACGACTGCCGGAAAAAAAGCGATGCATCTTTTTGTTGCCCAG
>JAGQQT010000732.1 GCA_020426065.1 Planctomycetaceae bacterium
CTTGCGGACTTTGTGCTCGTCATAAGCATACTTGCCAGTCCTGTCATGTCCGTCGAATCCGTTGTAACCCAGGTCGGGACACTGGGCATGGGCCGCACTGCCGGATTCATCAAAGGCCACAATCCAGGGTTTTCCCGCAGCAGTGGAAGCCTGCACCCATTTCACGGTCTGTTCGTGCGTGGTTTCCAGCCGATCATTCTGCAGGGAGACTCCCGTCAACCGGGACCGGTTTCCCAACAGCGGATTGTAAACACGGTCCTGCCAGTCGGGGTAAGTGTGGATCACGATATTGTGGTCATATGGATCGAGAGCGGCGATGTAGTCAATCATGGCCTGCTGCTGGCTGGTTGACTGAGTATTTTCTTCTCCCAGATTCCAGTTCAACGCGAGTTGATGTCCAAAACGGGCAATCAACTCCCGGCAATATAACCGTCGTTGAATCCCCAGATCTCCCCCATCGAGCGATTCGGGAACAAACCCGGCGTTGCCCGTTCCCTTGATGTGATCATCGTTCTCCGTCTCCTGCATTTTGAAATGCAGGTACATCCCTTTTTGTGTTCCATGATCAAACACAATGCCCCACTGGTCGAGCTTGCTGCAGTCATAATGCAACTTGTCCTCCCGCTGCACGAAGGGCCAGACATTGTCTCCATCTCCTCCCGCGTTGTACGTGAGAAATGAGAAGACATTACACCCTTTGCCCGAAAGATAATTGATGGCACCAATCAACCCTTTGCCGCGGCCCTCTTTCCAGGTGGGATCCCCCTCGCTCCAGTCCTGCACATGAGGCTGCCAGGATTTCAAGGGAGCCTTCTGAGGCTTTCCGGCAATCGTGTTGTCAAAATCCCGATAAGCCAGCAGAGTCTCGGGAGCATCGGCACCGGCTTTCAGAAAATACCGTCCAGAACCAGCGTGCTGCAGATAATGTTTACCGACATACCGCAAACGCCCCTCGCCGCGAAAATCCCGACCAGCTTTGTCGGTCGGCAGAACATTCAACTCTCCCTTCATTCCATCAAATGGAGAGAGTGTTTCTCCAGCCTGATCAGCGAACAGGGACACTTGAGGTCCGGTGCGAAAGCGGATCTGCCACGACCAGCGGCCAGTTCGATCCGGAGCAAAATGTGCCCGCCAGGCGGTTCCGGCTTCGGCTGAACTGTTGGCGGCATTTCCATCAGCAGCAAAATATCCGGGCACAAGATACCGGGTTCCATCCGCATGTTCGAACAGAACTTCCATGCAATAATCCGTAAAGGGATTGGGCACATTGTCCCGCTCATGTGCAAACGGACCGGCTTGCGTGAGCGTGATTTTATGCCAGCACCTCAACTCACCGGACACAACCACGCTGCCATCACCATCTGGTTCCCTTGGTTGCTGCAGTGGTTCAGAGCGAGTTGCCCTGGTGGGACTCGATGCCTGCTCTGCAGCAACTCCTCCGTTGGGAAAACTGAGCACTCCGGTCAGGCAGAGAAACAGGATCCGCGCAGAACACAGCCATGAAACATTCACAGAACGCTCCCGTGCGAAAAGAAACCGAGCCGTTCACGCTCCCGGTTCTAGACAGTGGCGGCGGAGGGGGTCAGATATTTGTCGATTTCATTCGAGACAATCACACCGTAGTTCACCGCACCCAGCCAGCCGGACATGATGATTCCCACCGAACCAGCATGATGCAGACCAGAAATCTGTTCCGGCAGAGTCTGACTCACCTTCAGGCCTTCAAACTTTGTGCCGAAGGAAGCTCCCTGAACATGCCGGGTGTAATGCTGGAACGTCCGTGGCGTGGACGCTTCAATCCAGTCGAGCTTCTGGCGGATGTCCGGAATGTATTTTTCCAGACAGTTGATCGTCGACTCGCACAGATCCTCTTTGTCCTTTTGATACTGTTCTTCCGGCAGATGCGCCCAGTCTTCAAAGCGGGCATTGGTGGAGGAAACAATCAGCCAGCGGTCGGAACCTGGTCGGGTTTCCGGATAGTAAAACGAGAAAGTCCGACTGCTGATCGTCTTGCTCAGCATGGCCTGGATATCGAACCCTTTATGTTCTGAATGGAACAGCAGGTCGCCGCAGTAATCAAATCCTTCTCCAGGTTT
>JAGQQT010000733.1 GCA_020426065.1 Planctomycetaceae bacterium
TGCACTGATTTTTGGTCGTTATGACGAACAAAAATTTCCCAAACCGAAAATTGAAGTCTTGACCACGGTGCATTGCACGCAACGATGAGAGGCGGGAGTGTGAATTTTGAGAAAATAGAGAAAACAAACCACATTTACCCCATTCCTCCTTGATTACCCTTCCTTCTCTTGCTACTTGTATTATCAAAACCAACCTGTTTGATTGTGCATGGCTGTCCCTGGCACGATCAAACTGTCAACAATTCGGGACACATTCGCGCTGGGAGAATCGATTATGCGTACATTCTTGAGTTGTGTGGCTGTTGCCATGCTGGTGTTTGCTGTTTCAGACACTGCTGAAGCTCGTCGTCGTTGCCGTACAAGCTGCTACACTCCATGTTACAGCAGCTGCTACAGCTCCTGCTGCAAATCTTCATGCTACAGCTCCTGCTGCAAACCTTCATGCTGTGAAACTTCTTGCTGCAGCACCTCTTGCTGCAAATCTTCATGCTGCTCAAGCTCTTGCTGCTCAGCCTGTGGCAAAGCTGAATGCAGCTGTGCTGCTGGCGGGGAAGTAGTTGTGGAAGAAGAAGCAACCAAAGTCGTCGAAGACGCCAAAGCAGAAGCAGTTCCAGCTGATGCTGGCAAAAAAGCTGGCAAAGCCAAAGGCAAAGCCAAAGGCGAAGAAAAGCCAAAAGCTGACAAAGAATAATTGAATTTTTCAATTCAATTCTGAATCAGGCGGAGCGATTTCGATCGCTCCGCTTTTTTTATGTTTCCGCCAACTTAAATTTCTCTGTGGTTGGCCCAACAAATCTGAACTCCAGGCATTTTCCCTCTCCCGCTCAAAGCCTGATCAATTGCAATCTACCTTGTAAAGCGAGACGATAGAGTCACCACGAATTCAGTGGGACCAGTCAGGTCAGGAGCAGGTGAGATGTTGATTCAGGCAGCACGAACAGATTTTCAGGTACGCGATGAGGGGACCGGATCCCCCATCCTGCTGGTTCATGGCTTTCCACTCGACCATTCTATGTGGAACGGCCAGTGGGAAACCCTGACTGAATCCTATCATGTGATCGCCCCCGATTTGCGCGGTTTTGGACTCTCGGGTGGAGCGAAAAATGTGATCACGATGGCTGACTTCGCCGACGATCTGGCTGAAATCCTTGATATGATGCGGGTGGATGAACCGATCACGTTTTGTGGACTGTCCATGGGGGGCTATATCGCCTGGGAATTTCTCCGCCTTTTCCCAGAGCGGGTGCAGCGTCTCATTCTCTGCGATACCCGCGCCAGTGCCGATACCGAAACGGTTCGGCAGTCCAGAGTCCAACTCGCCGAACGGGTTCTGGAGGAAGGGACCGGGTTTCTGGCCCAGGACATGAGCAAGAAGCTCTTTTCTCCGCTGACACGAGCTTCCCAACCAGAGTTGGTCACGCATATGGAAAGCGTGATGAGAAGCTGTGATCCTCTGGCCGTTGCAGGCGCCACTCTGGGAATGTCTCAACGTCGGGATTTTACAGACTTTCTAACTGAGATCGAAATCCCGGCACTACTTATTTGCGGGAGTGATGATGCCATCACACCCGTTTCTGAAATGCAGACCATTGCCGACCAGATGCCGCAGGCAAAGCTGGAAATCATTCCTGGGGCCGGACATATGGCTCCGCTGGAAGCACCTGCTGCTGTTAACGCTGCCATTCTGAATTTTCTGGGGGAAACTGATGCCTGATTACCGGCTGAATATCATTATTACCACGATGTTCCTGTGTGGAGTGTTAACTGGCTGGCCACTGCAAATCACACAGGCAGCAGAACCGGTTGCTGATTCTGTCTCTGCGGAGACAATCAGCCGTATTGCCTGTGGATCGTGTTCCAAGCAGTCGCAGCCGCAACCGATCTGGAATTCAGTGATTGCCTCTCATCCCGAGTTATTCATTTACATGGGAGACAATATCTACGGAGACACCGAAGATATGAATCTGCTGGCCTCCCGCTGGTCAGAACAGAAGAATCAGGAAGGGTATCGGAAACTGCGAGAAAGCTGCCGGATTCTGGGGACATGGGACGATCATGATTACGGCAAGAACGATGCCGGACGGG
>JAGQQT010000734.1 GCA_020426065.1 Planctomycetaceae bacterium
GCGGCATCCACTCCCAGTTGGTCCCCGATCAATTGTTCCCGGATGAAATCCTGGTAAGACCGATCTTCATTGAACGCCTCAATGACATAGTCCCGATACGGCCAGGCGTTCGGGCGAGGAGTGTTGACTTCAAATCCATGCGTATCGGCATATCGCACCAGGTCGAGCCAGCGCTGGGCAATCCGTTCTCCATAACGGGGGCTGGAGAGCAGAGTGTCGATCAGTTCTTCCACGCCACGTTCGCTCTCGGCCAGTCGTGCCGACCAGTGCTCGAGATCTTCCGGAGCAGGCGGCAGGCCATGCAGATCCAGAAACAGGCGTCTGACCAGAATGTGTGGTTCGGCCCGCTCCCCCTGTTTCAATCCAGCCGCTGTCAGTATTTGCTGAAGAAAGGCATCAATGGGATGCACCTTCCCAGTGCTGTCAGCAGGTGGTACGATTTGCTGCAGCGGTTGAAATGACCAGTGGTCTTTCGGGTTGACCTGTGCCGTTTCCTGGGCAGGTCCTTTGGCTCCGGCAGCTAACCAGGTCTGCAGGCGGGCCAACTCTGATTCGGACAGCGGTTCCCCTTCGGGAGGCATCCTGCCTTCATCGATATGAGCAGTCACCCGCTCCCAGAGCAGGCTCTTTTTCCAATCGCTTTCATCGAAAGCACCACCGGAATCGCCACCCCGTTTGATCAGCTCCACGGTATCCAGTCGGAGTTCGCCCTCCTGCTTCAGGCTGCCATGGCAGGCGTAACACTTTCTCTCCAGCAACGGTTTGACTTCATTGAGATATTGCTCATCGGCAGTCGCAGCCCGAAACGAACTGCTGATCCCCAGCAGCAGGGGGAGCAAACAGAACAGAACATGCTGGAGCAGAAGTGGGAATCTCTGCATACTGCTTTCCGCCAGGTTTCGGGCATCGATACATCAACGAAAGATGATAACATAACATCCCGGGGAGCTGGCAAGTAGACAACACCGTTTTGTCCCATTGCAGATCAGTTCTCAACTGCAATCCGCCAGAGAAGAATTTCTGACGTTCAGTTGTGGAGAAAGTGCCGTTTGAGGCGTCTCAGCAGAGGTAAAAGATCACAGTACAGACCTGCAATAAGAGAATGGCAGGGAATCAGCAACCGTTGCATACAGAATTGACTATGCTCGATCCGTCTGCAGAGTGGATGTGCTGAGCAGGCACAGAAATCAATTCGCGTCAGATGGGGCTGATGATTCAGGAAATACTCCTTGTGATCAACTTCCAGCACCAGGCCAGGTGAAAATCGGGAATACTCCTCATCATAGGCAATCTTCCATGCCAGTCCTTCCTGACCAGAAACAAGATTGCACTTCATCGCGATCGGCTGGTCATTCAGAAACAGCCCGGCCATCAGCAGTTTTCCCCGGTCACTGGCCTGGCGGGTGATGGTCAGAAATAGTTCCCGTTCCCGGTCAGTCAACGCCAGTGCAGTTCCTTCCCGGCCTTTCCAGCCAGAGGCCTCCAGGCGAAGAAAATCCTGCTGCCACTGTGGGAGAGATTCCCGATCTTCGAGGATGCGAAATTCCAGTCTGCCAAGATCTTCGAGCCGTCGACGTTTCCGCCCAATTTCCCGCATCGCCCGACTCTTGCCTTCTGGTTCCCGCATGCTTTTGTCGAGGACCGCGTTCGATGTTTGATCTGCGTAGCAGGGGATGGTGCGGGTTTCCCGCAGCGCGTGGATCAGGGCATGCTGGAAGGGACCTTCGCCGGGGACTCGATCAAACTCCAGGAGTCTGATATCAGTTCGAGCTGCCCATTGCAGAAAGGCTGTCAATGTCTGCTCGGGATGAGAGTTCTCCAGCAACGGAACGCTGCGGAGAATCAGATCGTCGTTGAACAGTCTCCAGCGTGGCATCGAGAGCAGGCTGTTGGACCGTTTGTGGAGCGGGAAAAACCCTGTCAGTTGCTCATCCCGCTGATTGGACCCTGATTTGCGAAACACAAAACAGAATTTGAGTTGGTCTTTCGGATGCAGATTCTGGATGGCAGGGAGCAGGTAGTAGGGTTCATAAAACGGGTTCGCGACCAGGCTGCTGTTGGAAAGCCTTTGCCAGGCCGGAAG
>JAGQQT010000735.1 GCA_020426065.1 Planctomycetaceae bacterium
ATCGATAATCCGCCCCGCATCATGCCCGAAGATCGGTGCAAACTGGGAATCGCGATAGTACGGAAAATGCCCGCTCGTTTCGTAAAGTTCCACCCGGCCAATGTGCGGGGAATAAACCGGATCATAGCCACGCTCGACCAGTTCCTTTTTAATGAAGTCTTCCAGAATCGCGCGGATCGTGGCTCCTTTCGGCAGCCAGAGGCAAAGTCCCTGGCCCACGCTCGGCTCGATCAGGAACAGATTCAGTTTCCGGCCCAGCACCCGGTGATCGCGCCGTTTGGCTTCTTCAATCTGCTCCAGGTAACTGGCCAGATCCTGCTTGCTGAACCAGGCGGTTCCGTAAAGTCGCTGCAGCGGTTTGCTGTCCTTGTTTCCCTTCCAGTAGGAACCGGCAATCGAGAGCAGTTTGAACGCCTTGATTTTTCCCGCTCGTGGAATGTGCGGGCCGCGGCACAGGTCGACAAATTCTCCCTGCCGATAGAAACTGAGAGATTCGTGATCCGCCAGGCCGGACTGCAGGTGCTCCACCTTCAGTTCCTGGTTCATCCCTTCGCACAATTCAATCGCCTCAGACCGGGGCAGACTGAACCGCTCGAACGGCTCTCCTTCATTAATAATCTGGGCCATTTCCGCTTCAATCCGCGGAAAATCTTCCTCGCTGATCCGGGCATCCAGATCAAAATCGTAGTAGTAACCGTGGCCGGTAGTCGGACCGAACGCAAGTCCGACACCCGGAAAGAGCCGCATCACTGCCCGCGCCATGATGTGGGCACAGGAATGGCGGAGGACGCTCAACGACTCTTGATCTTTCACGGTCAGCAGGCGGAATTTGAGCGGCTCATCATTCTGAGCCAGTTCACCCAGGGGGCGAGCGGCATCCACAATGGTTCCGTTCACCTCAGCGGCAATGACATCGTTGGCCAGACGTTCCGAAATTCCTTTAGCGACATCCAGCGCAGTCTGCTGATTGTCATGCTCTTGAATCGATCCATCGGGAAGGGCGAGTTGAACCATAATGAGATCACGTCAGTGCTTAAATGAGAGAGTCAAACCGAAAAACTGCCCGCGGCCACCACGGACAGCCCGAAGTCTAGCAGATTTCGACCGGCCTCACAGCATGACAGCCCGACAATTCAAACCATTCCCGGGTTCAGCCTGATCGGTTTTCCAGTCTGATCTGGTCAGGAGGTACGAGAACCACGCAGCTTGAACCTCAACGGTTCCAAAAAGTTGGGCGATTGAATTGAACAATTTTGCCGAGCAGATGTCCCAAAGAAACCACTGGCTGAAAACACTAACCATTCTTGACGCATCGCACGCATCAGCACAGAATGATGGGAGGTGTTATGCAGTTAGACCATTTTCGTTACACAGTAAGGGCACTTCAGTCTATCGATTAGTTCGGCACCAAGAAAAACTAATTTCGCAATTGAGAGGCAAATGGCTAAGAAGAAAAAAAGCTCACCATCTCGGAAATATCTAAGCCAATCAGAGTTTCCAGGAATAACACTTGAACGTGCGATTCAAGTCGCACAATCCATTTGGAGCAATTTTAAAGCTAACAAAGTACAGCCTCAAGAAGTCGCACAGTCATTGGACCTTGCACCGTCTAGTATAGCGTGGCGGAATCTCTGCAGTAGTTCAGCAGCTTATGGGCTTACTATTGGAGGGTATGGAGCTGATAACATCGCACTTACAGACATAGGGAGACGGATAGTCGCGCCAATCGAAGAAGGTGAAGATCGCGATGCAATGATTGAGTCCATTCTTAAACCACGAATCATGCGAGAATTTTATCAAAAGTACAACAAGGCGAAGTTTCCGAGTGACGAAATCGCCAAGAACTGGTTGGTCTCGTTTGGCTTACCCACGACAAGAACGCAGGAAGCACTAAATATTCTGAAAGAAAATGCAGTATTCACGGGTATTACACACGTAAACAAAGCTGGAGCTTTCGTAACTTTAGGAAATACAGTAATTAAGTCGGTTAACAAATCTGATGAGATTAGTATTCCAGAACGATTTGAAAGTGCTGTCTTTTTCTCATCGCCAAAAGAAAATTCACTAATTCCCCAAGCT
>JAGQQT010000736.1 GCA_020426065.1 Planctomycetaceae bacterium
GACATGAAAGCGGCCCGGTTTTCCATTCAGGCAGCCCGTCACCGACTCGAACTGGATCGGAAATCGTTTCTCCGGATTGATGCGGTGCTGGATGGAAATCATGGTGGAGCGGGACCCAGCAATGTCGGGCCAGGCTTACGATTTGAAATTCCCGTGTTTAATCGGAATGAAGGATTGATCATCCGCTCTCAGTGGTCGCTCGATCAGGCAAGCCGTAACTATCAATCGGTGCGGGATCGGATCATTACCGAAGTGAAAACTTCGCTTGCGAGTGTGGATCAGGCGAATTCCAACCTGCAACTGCTTCGGGAGGAAGTTCTTCCCGACCTCCAGGACACGATCAAGCTTTCTGAAGCGGCGTATCGAGATGGTGGAGATACCTATTTTCTGGTTCTGCAATCTACGACCCAGTATCTCGACTCCCGCATCCGTGAACTGGAACTGATGGCAGACTTGCGGCGGGCGATTGCTGAGCTCGACCGCAGTGTGGGCAGAAGGGTTGTTGTTGAACACTATTCCGAAGCCAATTTCCCGTTGCCTGAGCCATCGATAGATTCGGATGTCGAGCGAGCCCCTGCTCCAGAACTGCTTTTGCCAACAAGTCAGACAGATCCGGGAGTGGACTCACCAGAGAAAACAGCGGTAATTGTCCAGGCAAGTGCTGGTGTTAAAGGGGTGCAGCGGGATAACATGACGGAGTCCCTGCATCGTGCAGCGGGGAAAGTGAGTGGAAAAGTGGATAATCAACAAAACAGACTGGTTGCGCCTATCGCCTCCCAGTCAGGAGAATCAGCAAATCGCTGGATTGAGGAATAGTCTTCATGGGGATTCTGAGAAGCATTTGGCTGACTTGCCTTGTGCTCATGCCTGCCACTGGCTGTAACCAGCATTCGACTGGCAAAGCGGACACCTCGAAAGAAAAGCCTGCCAGTGTGAAGGCGATTCCGAATGAAGCCAACCTGTCCGAAATTGAGCTGACTCAAAAGGCTTACGATCGACTTGGCATCAAAACGGCTCAAGCCGAAATCCAGGACCTGAACCAGGTACGCAAACTTGGTGGCGAGGTGATGGTCCCGCCTGGTGAATCGGCGATTCTGGTTGCTCCTGTTTCCGGCACAGTTCAACCTCCCGAGAATGGTGAATTGCCCAAGCCCGGCAGTGCGGTCAGCCAGGGACAGGTGGTCTTCAAATTCAGTCCGTTGCTGACACCCGAGCGATTTGTACCAACACCAGCCGAACGTGCTCAAATCGCCAATGCTCAGGCATCTTTGATCTCGTTGCAGATGGCCGCTGATGGCGATGTTCAGCAATTCAGAGAGCAGGTAACTGCGGCCAGGATTGCCTTGAATCGTGCGGAGCAACTCCTGAATGATCGCGTAGGCAGCGAACGAGCAGTGGATGATGCCAAAGCCCAGCTCGCCATTGCTGAAGCCGGTTTGAAAGTTGCCAGCGAGCGAAAGTCCGTGTTGGACAGGCTCAGTTCCGACATTGAAAAAGGAACAGCCACGCCCATCACGTTTGCCTCACCAATCAATGGAGTGGTGAGAAATGTTCCTGTCACGCTGGGGCAGACTGTGGCGGCGGGTAATACACTGTTCGAGGTCGTCAATCTGGAGGTCATCTGGATTCGCGTTCCTGTTTATGTCGGTCTGCTCGATGAACTGAAAACAGATGAACCGGTCTCGATCGCATTTTTCGGTGCCGATGGAAAAGAAACGAAGTTCGTAGCCAGTCCTGTCAAGGCACCGCCTGCCGCCGATCCCCAGTCCTCGACGGCCGACCTCTACTACAGTGTTGAAAATATCGACGGCCGATTTCGGCCAGGTGAGCGGGTATCCGTGACTTTGCCCATGACAACAGAGTCCAGGGCGCTAGTTGTTCCAGTGAATGCAATCGTGTATGACATCAACGGCAGCACGTGGGTGTATGAAAAAGTCTCAGACCTGCATTTTCGCAGAGTACGAGTCCTCGTTCAGAGAACGACCAAAGAACTCGCGGTTCTGAGAAGCGGCTTGTCCGAGGGGACTGAGGTTGTTGTGGAGGGAACGGCGGAACTGTTCGGAACCGAGTTCGGAAC
>JAGQQT010000737.1 GCA_020426065.1 Planctomycetaceae bacterium
AACCAACGGATGGGAAGTGGGACATGGGGGGCGCCTCCGCAGATCCTCCAGTAGTGGATGATGATGAAATTCGGATTGGGAGTGGCTTTCAGGGCATGCTCGATGCCGTCGCCATTCACCGCACAGCCATGGATGACAAAATTGCAGCCTCCCGATTCAACAGGGTCGGAAAAGAACGCGTTGTCAAACTGGCTCCAGAAGTGATGCCTGAACTGGGAGCAATACCGCCAGGGCAGGTCCTGTATCAGTTGAGTGAAAAGATGCCGTCTGCGGATCGCTGGCTGTATGAAAGTGAAACCTGGCCGGCCGAAGCATTGCGCTGGCAGGGTGACTCCTTCCTGCTGCCTCGAATACCCGTGAAATTTGATTCCTGGGGTATCCGCAGCAGCTGGGATGCTCCCCTGCTGTTGCGAATTGCCGGAGATGTTCAACTCCCTCCTGGAAAGCATCGCATTCTGGTGCGAACCCGGTCCCGCAGTCGATTTTGGATCGATGGCCAACTGGTAACCCAGACCAAAACGGTACGCAATCGCGGTGGCAATCTGGAACCGATTATTCCCGTGCCCGAACCAATTGTTCCGGGAGCCCGAAGGCTGCCGTTTCCTCAACAGGAATCCTTTACCGAATTCGAAATTCCATCTGCCACTTCAGACAGCGCACGTCCTGTGCGGGTTGTGCTGGAGGTCATCGTGGGGGGCAATGGAGATCGGACTGAATCGGGTGAAATCTGCGTTGCCATGCAACCGAACTCAGAAGGTTCATTATTTGTTCTGCAGCCAGATTCCTCTGACAAGCTGTTATTAACCGATGATGAGATTCAACCTGAGTTACGCAATATTGAATCTGCACTGGTTGCGTTTGAGGATTCCGTGCGTCGCACAGCAGCCGCATCTCAGGCTGCCTTCTGGCAGCGTCGCCATGAAGTTGCCCGCGAATCGATCCATCAGGTGACGACTCCGGAAAACCAATCCGGAAACCATCCGATTGACCAGTTTGTCGCCGAGAAAATTTCACGGTCACTCAGCCAGGTCGCTCAGACGGACAAGCAAACCACAGAGTATTTCCACAATAAAGTTCTGCCGATCCTGCGTGATCAGTGCTTCCGCTGTCATGGTGAAAAAGAAAAGGGAGGCCTGCGACTCAACACGCGTGAGAATGCTCTGGGGATGGGTGATTCCGAGTTGCCCTCCGTCGTCCCTGGCAATCCTGATGCCAGCGAACTGATTGTCCGCATTCGGGACCGGGACATGCCTCCTACTGAGGAAGGCTTGACCGATGAGCAGATTGCCACACTCGAAAACTGGGTGAAGGAGGGAGCGGTGTGGCCCACTCCTCCGATTGAACCGGAAGCGGTCGCCATTTCCCCGCTCATTGATGATGCGGCGTTTCTGCGAAGAGCCTATCTGGACACGCTGGGGGTCGGCCCCTCGGAACAAGAAGCCCAGAGTTTTTTTGCCAGCCAGGATCCAGAAAAACGCACAAGGCTGGTTGAGCAACTCCTTAACGACAATCGTTACGCCGACCACTGGGTCAGTTTCTGGATGGATCTGCTGGCCGAAAATCCAACTTTGTTGAATCAGTCGTTGAACTCAACAGGACCATTTCGCTGGTTCCTGCATGATTCACTGCGGGATAACAAACCAGTGGACCGGATGGTTACAGAACTGGTCCTCATGCGTGGCAGCCCTCATGAAGGAGGAAGCGCCGGTTTTGGCATGGCGGGTGAGAATGATTCCCCCATGGCCGCCAAGGGACACATTCTGGCCTCAGCATTTCTGGGAATCGAACTGCAGTGTGCCCGTTGTCATGATTCCCCCTATCACAGCACGACGCAGGAAGATCTGTATTCGATCGCCGCGATGCTGAATCGGAGTCAGCTGACTCCTCCTAAAACGAGCCGTGTGCCGGATGCGTTCTTTGAGAAGAAGATGCGCGAATCCCTGATTCGCGTCACTCTCGCTCCAGGTGTCCAGGTGGAACCAAAGTGGCCGTTTGCCTCCTTCACCGGAGTTGAAGATGGTCCCCACATTGATGCTCTGATGCAGGATCCGAAAGATACGCGTGAGCG
>JAGQQT010000738.1 GCA_020426065.1 Planctomycetaceae bacterium
CGCCTCCGATCATAAGTCAACCAGACCATGTTCAAGGACAATTCGATGACGACAGTCACAGATTATTCCCAGGATGTAACTACTGATGTTCTGTCTGGCACTGAAAGATTCCGCGAACTAGAGCAGAGAATCTCAGAACTGGAACAGAGACAGCCACGAGAGGCTTCTGATCCCAATCGATTGAATCTACTGGTGTTTGAAGCTCATCGAGACCGCCTGCTGGCTGCATTCGTGATGGCGACCGGTGCCGCTGCGTGCGGGATGGAAGTTACGATGTTCTTCACATTCTGGGGTACTACGGCTCTTAAGAATGGTGCCGGGCAGTTTGGTCGCAAGACGCTGGTCGAGCGGGCGTTTGGCTGGATGCTTCCTGGCTCCGCCAATCAGACAAAGCTCTCTCAGATGGATATGTGCGGAATGGGTCGAATGTTGATGAGCCGGGAAATGAAGAAGAAAAACATTGCCGACCTGGGGCAGTTAATCCAAACGGCGGCAGAACTGGGAGTGAAAATTCAGGTCTGTGAAATGTCGATGCAGCTGATGGGGATCCGACGTGAGGAACTGATCGATTACCCCAACCTTAGCTTTTGCGGTGTGGCGGCATTTGCGGAGCAAACTGCTCAGGCCAACACAACATTGTTTATCTGAAGTGCTACCGGATTACTCATTCTGTTCCTGATCGTGATTACACCTGCCAAGTGAAGTATGACAACTCTTTTTGAAAAAACAGAATCGATTGAGCTGTTAGATCGGGTTGATTTACTGCTCAGTTGTATCACAAAGGTATCAGGGGCGGCTACGTCTTCGAGCCTGATCACGCTGATTGAAGAACTTCGACTCGCAATCCTTGAACGAGATGAAAGGATAGAAAAAGTCTCTTCCCGTTTTGATGCACTCTCCCGTGCCCAGGCAGATGCCTTGGTGTACTCGGCCGAGATTATTGATGAACTTGAGCGGACGAAGCAACATCTCTCAGATGCTAGAAGTGCGGCTGAAAAGGCCGCAAACGATACGCAACGACTTGCCGATACTGTCTTCGAACGAACAAATGATGGTGTGCTTGTGTTTTGCGGTCAGGAGTGCATCGCATGCAATGACAACGTCACCACGCTGCTCGGAACAACACGAGAAGAGATTCTGGGATCCTGGCCTGGAGCATTTGATGCCGCATTTCACGAAGATGGCAGGTCAGCCGCAGATGACTTGAAGTCCATGTATGCAAACGTTGGGCATCATACACCCAGTGTAACAGAATTGCAGCTGCCAATTCAGGGCGAAGGCCATTTCTGGGCTGAAGTCACGATGAGTGCCTTTTCAATGAGTGACGAAGGACATGTGCTGGTGGTGGTGCGTGATGTCACGGCCAGAAAGCAGTTTGAGACGGAACTGCGACGTCAACGCGATTTTCTCGACAACATTATCAATGCCGTTCCCGATCAGCTCTCCGTTCTCTCGGCGGACTCCAGACTTGTGCTGGCAAACAATGCGTTTTGCAAAGCGCTGGGCGTGAATCCGGAGGATATTATTGGCCAGAATGCCAGTAAACTCCTCCCCCATGAGTTGCTATCCAGTTTACATCATTACGATCCTGAATGTTCCCTGTTTGATCCTGGGAGGGATCTGGTCCATCAGACGACAAATGCGGATGGAACTCATGCAGTCCTGTCCGTCAAACAGTCCCGTTTCGGCGATGAATCGGGAGATCAGTACCTTGTTGCGACCGCCCGTGATATCACCAGAGACCGTGCACGCGAAGACCGCTTGCGCCTGCTGGCGAGTGTGTTCAATGGAGCGTCGGAAGGGGTCGCCATCCTGTCTCGGAATGGTGAAATCTGCGAAGCCAACCCTGCATTCCTGTCGATGACCTCATGTGATCATGAAACATCGATTGGACAGAAGATTGAAGAATCAATACGATTCGACTCTGGTGACTTCAGCACAATCCTGAAAGACGTGGCTGGAGGAAATCCCTGGGCAGGTAAAGCTCATGCCAGTGTCAAGGGGGAGAAAGATCGTCACTTCTGGGTTTCAATCAGCCCGTCCTGTGAATCCCACGGACA
>JAGQQT010000739.1 GCA_020426065.1 Planctomycetaceae bacterium
CGTTTCCGTCACCGCCATGGATGGTGTCTCTTCCATAGTTGCCGTAAATGGTGTCATCTCCACCACCGCCGTTGATAGTATCATCGCCCCAGCCACCGTGGATGGTGTCTTGATCAGCGCCCCCGTCAATGAAGTTCAGGCCTACTGATCCCTGTGCATAGAAAGTGTCGTTGCCTTTACCGCCGTCCAGGTGGTTGACGCCAGCAGAGTCTCCCAGCTCGAAGGTGTCATTATCGTCACCACCGTAGAGGTGGTTTGTGTCGCCATGGGATTGCCAGGCGTAGTAGGAATCGTTCAGATAATCATTGCCAGCGCCCCCATACAGGGTATCGTTCCCTGCGTCGCCGTAAATGGCATCGTTGCCAGCGCCCCCGTCCAGTGTGTCATCCCCTAATCCACCGTAGATGGTGTCTTGACCTGTTCCACCCGTGATGTTGTCGTTCCCATCTCCACCATTGGCTACCATGGGGATATTGGTATTGTTGCGGATGGTGTCATTACCTCCCAAGGCATCGATGAGAATGTGCTGCACTTCTTCGGCAGTGGTCAACCAACCGCCATCAGTATTGCGAATATCGCTACCAGCAATTTGAATGTTTCCATTCACATCTTGGCTGATATCCAGTATGTCGTCCTCAGATGTCCCAGTGATTTTCAACTCACCGTTTTGCAAGCTTGCTATTAAAAAGCTGGTTGCTGACATGAGCTGACGATGTTCAAGATGTTCCGCGCATAAAGAGGCTCGAAATCCAGCACGTCCACGGCGGCGCTTTGCTCCCTTTGCCGGTCCATTTGAGATTCGCTTACGGAATTTATTAAGCCAATTGGAAAATCTCATTTTTGTATATCCCAGAAAGAGGAGTATTGTTTCAGAAATAGAAACGGAGGGGTGTGACTCCTACAGGGCCTCTCTTCAACAAATTCGGTAGTTTGACCACAAAAATAATGTGAACACCAGTGCACACTTGATTGATTTCTCGAAGTGTTCTGGCATGAGAAACTTACCTGGGATGGCATGTTTTCCAGTATCTGTTCCATTTTCAGGAGAGCCTCGGTAATCCGTTTGGATAAGGAGACTTTCGATGACGAAGCGACGGAAGCGGCACACTCCGGAAAAGAATGCGAAGAAACATCATGGTTTACTGATGCGAATTGATGTCACGAATTGGACTCCCTGGAAGAGGTGGAGACGTACGTTTGCCTGGTCATGAATTCAATTGAATCCAGCAACTCAGGAAGTACAAAGTGAGAATTGATGAGTGGCAGGAGGAAGGTTCAGTGCCATTAAAGCCTGAATAAAGGAAGGCCCATTACGGGGGAGTATGGCCCGAGAGTTAAACTCCATCACCCAAATGTCGCTTACTGGTCTTGTTGATGATTTACTGCTGTTGAATGAAATGTCCAACGATCGTCTTTTCCAATCTGTCTGTGCCGATGAAACTCACGAAGAATTTGTCAAGAATTCACTTTTTCTTTTCAAAGAGACCTGTTGGAGATAGTTTGATATAGTGAGATGTGATTGTAGTAGTCTCATTTAACTTGGTAATTTCTTTGCCAATACCTCTTGGCGATCCTGATTGGAGTTCAGGAACTCTCTGGAGGAAATCCGTTATTCGCGAGTTGTTTTGAAGTTTTAATCCAATTGGATTGTGTTTGTGAAAATCTGATGTCAAGAATCGTGTGCTGCGTAGCGGCATTTTCTGTCAGTTGAAAGTACTCCCATGAAGTGCTCATTCAAATGTTGTGCATATCGAATGAAGGCATTCAGATGGATTTGATGACGCATCCCAGGCCTGGTTTTCGGGTACCAATAACCAGAGGTGCTTTGAGAAGTAGCGCCTTTACGATCGTAGAATTGCTTGTCGTGATTGCGATCGCTGGTTTGCTGATGGCACTGCTTCTTCCCGCAATTCAAAAAGCACGTGAAGCTGCTCGACGTACTCAATGCAAGAGTAACTTAAGGCAGATTGGGCTGGCGTTGCACAACTACCATGATGTCTCAAATCAGTTCCCCTTTGGAGGAATGCCTCGATACGCGACTAGCTTCTATGCT
>JAGQQT010000073.1 GCA_020426065.1 Planctomycetaceae bacterium
TCTTTCAAAGAATTATCCGGCAGTAGACCTGAAGTGTGAGTGAGCAACTGACGGATTGTGATCGAGTCCTTGCCATTAACACCAAACTCGGGCAGATACTTGACCACAGGATCATCAAAACTGAGTTTGCCTCGCTGCTGCAGCAGATGAATACTTGTTGCGGTGGCAATTGGCTTCGTCAGCGAGGCCAGATCAAACAGGGTCTCAACCGTCATCGGTTCCTGCTCTGGCAACAACTGCCGTTGACCAAAGGCCTGCTGATACAAAACGGCATTATGCCGTCCGATTACAACCACACAACCAGGCATTCGCTGATCCTGAATTGCCTGCTCAACAAGCGGTTGAATCTGATCAAGACCAGAAGCCTGCAAAACTGGCTGTGCGTCTGCACTTGTAATCAGGTAGACATTGAGCAACCAGACAATCAGGAAAAGAGAAGAGTGATACAATTTCATGGGGAGACTCTTGTGTCTGGACGTGAGAATTGAAATGACTCAGCCATTTGGGAGTGATTCACTCTCCCTCCGCGAGAGTCGCGGGATTGAAACAATCCTGCGGAGAAGTCCTTCAAAGTGATACACGTAGCAAAAATGATTACCCCATCCGGCAAATCAATAGTGCGGGGGTTTTTCATCGAGCGGGTCGGGGAGTTCCAATCCGGAAGGCTCGATCCGGTCGATCAGTTTCTGAAACTGTCGCTGCAGGGCTTCAATCTGCTGCTGCTGTTTCTGCACCACCTGATTCAGTTGATCATAATCATACTGCAGGTGTGACAGCAGGGACTCCACATTCGTTAAACGCTGTTCCATCGGTCTGATTTTCCTCTTGATTCCCGTCTGATGTGAGAAAGAATAGTGAACATCCAATATTGATGCTCAACTAGAACTGGTCCGTTGTTTGAATGTTGTTTGAATGCTGCTGCAGAAACCAGGACGACTTCCGAGCAGTTGCCCTGCCCGGTTATTGTTGTTAGAAGGTGGTCTTCAGTTTATCGCAGTCAGATGATTTCGAGATTTCCATGCCAAATTCGCGACGTCCCATCGCCCGTTCCACCACCATATTAACTGTCCGCCACAAAGGGGAAGTTGCCGTGGGAGGGGACGGTCAGGTCACCTACGGCGAGAGTATCCTGAAACACGATACAAAAAAAGTCCGGCGGATTCTGGATGGGAATGTGATTGTTGGTTTTGCCGGCTCGACCGCAGACGCTTTCTCACTGATGGAGCGATTTGAAGCCAAGGCCAAGGACTTTCCCGGCAATATTCCCCGGGCAGCAACCGAACTGGCTCGTGACTGGCGTACTGACCGCATCCTCCGCAAACTCGAAGCACTGATGATTGTTGCCACGCCCGAGCATTCCCTGCTAATCACCGGCCAGGGTGATGTCGTCAGCCCCCAGGATCATATCATTGGAATTGGTTCCGGTGGCAACTATGCCGTTGCGGCTGCCCGAGCCCTGATCCGGCACGCTGATCTGACCGCTCGGGAAATTGTTGAATACTCTCTCAAAATTGCTTCTGAAATTGATATCTACACCAATGACAACCTGATCATCGAACAGATTCCTGCCCGCTAATTCGATGGGCCATTGCCAGACCTGCTGATGAACTGCTGTCATTTCGCTAGAACGAGATCCTTCCATGAATGATTCGTCCACTGATTCACTCAGCTCGAATACTCCCCCGATTTCCCTGCATTATTCCACTCCGTCAGAAATTGTACGGGAACTGGATCAGCACATCATTGGCCAGGGAGAAGCCAAACGGGCAGTCGCAATTGCCTTGCGCAATCGTTATCGCTGGCGGAAACTCGATGAAGACGCCCGCAAGGAAATCACTCCGAAAAACATCATTATGATTGGCCCCACGGGAGTCGGAAAAACCGAGATCACCCGACGCCTGGCCCGACTGACTGGAGCGCCATTCATCAAGGTCGAAGCCACTAAATATACGGAGGTTGGATACTACGGACGCGATGTCGAAAGCATGGTTCGCGATCTGGTTGAAGCCTCCCTCACGCTGGTCCGTCAGAAGAAGCGGGAAGAAGTGCGTGTGAAGGCAGAAGCCCAGGTTGAAGAACGCCTGCTCGATCTGCTGCTGCCTCCTCAGCCCAAATCATGGACGCCGGACGTCCGGGCGGAAGACATGGACCAGAAGCATGAGCGGAACCGGGAAAAATTCCGGGAGATGCTGAAAGCAGGAACTCTCGAAGACCGAGAAGTAGAGATTCGCGTAGAACAGCGGTCCGCACCAGTCCAGGTCTTTTCGAATATGGGCCTGGAGCAGATGGATATGAACATGCAGGACATGTTCGAGAAGCTGATGCCCCGCTCCTCCCAAAACCGGAAAACGACGATCGCCCAGGCGCGAGGAATCCTGCTGGAACAGGAAGTGGAAACCCTGATGGACCGGGAAGCGATTGCCGAGGAGGCCCTTCGTCTGGCAGAAGATACGGGCATCATTTTTATCGATGAGATCGACAAAATCTGCAGCGGAGGAGAGTCTGGAAAAAGTGCCGATGTGAGCCGGCAGGGTGTTCAGCGGGATCTGTTGCCCATCGTGGAAGGCACAACCGTGCAGACCAAACATGGCTCCGTCAAAACGGATTACATGCTGTTTATCGCCGCAGGAGCATTCCATCGCGCTCGACCAGCAGACCTGATGCCGGAACTGCAGGGTCGCTTCCCCATCCGGGTGGAATTGCAGGATCTGACTCGTGATGACCTGCTGCGAATCCTGACCGAACCAGCCAATTCGATCACGAGCCAGTATCAGAATCTGCTGGCCGTGGATGGTGTCGAGCTGGAATTCACTACTGACGGCCTGGCCGCACTGGCCGATCTGGCATTTCATGTGAACCAGTCGACTCAGAACATTGGTGCCCGACGGCTGCACACAATTGTCGAACGGTTGCTGGAAGAAATCAGT
Organism: Planctomycetaceae bacterium; assembly: GCA_020426065.1. Taxonomy (GTDB): domain Bacteria; phylum Planctomycetota; class Planctomycetia; order Planctomycetales; family Planctomycetaceae; genus Rubinisphaera. Next base: position 2,928 of record JAGQQT010000073.1, read on the forward strand.
TACGAGGCTCCCTCACCTGATCTGGCCCGCGTGACGATCGATGCCTCTTACGTCAAATCGAAACTGAGCGACATCGCAGATAATGAAGACCTGAGCCGGTTCATCCTCTGAAAGCACCCAAAGGGCTTCGACTTCAGGAACGTGGATTCTGATTGCAACTTAATAACGGAATCAGCCCACCTGCAGTTCTTCGCCGAGAGTGGAAATCACATCTCGCAGATTCCAGGCTCGGGTTGAAACCTGAATTGAGTCTCCCTTTTCAATCATGTTCCGAATTCGCTTCTCGGCAGACATGACTGTGCTGTGATTGCGTCCGCCGAACTGCTTACCAATTTCATGGTAGGCAGCGGCAGTCCACTGACGTGCCAGGTACATCGCCAGCATCCGCGGCTGGGACAGATGGCGTGACCGACGGGAAGAAACCAGCTCATCCTGCTTGATGCCAAACAAATTGCAGATGGCGTGTTGTATGTCGGAAGTTCTGACGATCTTCAGGCAATCCCGTTCCAGATCCCGCAGTACTTCACGGGTAGCCGTAATCCCAATCATCCTTTTGGTCATTTGATGATAGGTCTGCAGGCAATTGATGGCACCGATCAGTTCCCGAACGTTGCGAGAGAATCGGTTTGCCACGTATTCAATGGCGTCGTCGGTCACGGGAAGCGACATCTTCTCCGCTCGACGGCGAACGATTTCCATTCTGGTTTCGTAGTCCGGAGACTCGATCCGGGAAAGAATTCCAGAAAGGAAACGGGTGCTCAGTTCCGGGCGGATATTCGACAGCATTTTCGGATGTCGATCAGCCGAGAGCACAACCTGGCGGCCATAGGAAATCAGTTCCTGGATCGTATGGCAGAACTCTTCCTGAAAGCCCTTCTTGGCATCCAGAAAATCCACATCATCCACGATCAGCACATCAATCGCCCGAAACCGCTTGCGAAAAGCAGGCAATGACTTTTCGTACAATGCTTTCGTGTAGTAGTTGCCGAAAGCTTCAGCTGTGAGTGAAAGTACCTGCCAGTCGGGAAAGTTGGCTTTGACTTCCCGATGGATTCCTTCCAGTAGATGGGTCTTACCCACACCCACTCCACCGTACAGATAAAACGGGTTGTAGGATTCACCCGGATGCCGGGAAATGACTTTGGCAATCTGCAGAGAGGAATTGTTCCCTTGCCCGGATACGAAATCATCCAGGCTGGCAAAACGCCGACGACGGGGAGCAAGCCCACCGGTCATGACGGATGACTTGCGTAATGGTTCCCGGACATTCTCCGGTTTGCTGATCGATTCGATTTTTTCAGCAGAGGGATCGGGATTGGACTCCTGGACCTGAGCACGTTCCTGAAAGTAAGTAGCGCTCAGTTGTTCTGCCGTGGAACACACTTCAAATCGGATGTGAGCCGATGGCCCCAGGCATTCCTGGGCTGCCAGAGTGCCGGGAGCCTGAAACTCACGGATCATCCACTTCATCAGAAACGGACTGGCAACACCGATCGTGACCAGATCCCCTTCGATCTGGACTGAAGTGCGACCCTCAAACCATTTTTCGAAACGGATCTTCCCCAGGTGGGAAAGCAGGCGGCGACGGAAATGGTCTACCATCCGGTCATCTGCCACCATGCAGGCTGCTCCAGGAGCATTCAGAGAAATGTCATTCAGCTGGTGAGACGCATGAGAACCTTCTGCGGGCGTTGAGGACAAAGAATCATCGTTCGAACGACTCCATTCGGGTGGCATCTTGCGTTCCCACTAAACCAGACATGAAACATCAGAGAGGTGGCCATCGTTAGCCAACACACTGTTCTTCATCGAGGACAACGAACGTCCATCGCAGAAGAAAAACTTTCAGGGAGCGCTGTGATGTGATCACATCCTTGTCCAGCCGGGAATCCAACAGACTCATTCAATAAGTCTCTTCCCCCAATCAGATGTCGGGATTTTCTGTGAACACACAGATCTGGCCCAACTTCGAATCCGGTTATACCAGAATTCGTCTGCTCCTGCATGTGCGAAACGGAAAATCATTTCGCACTGGCAAACCAGAGGAAATCACCACATTGATTTCCCTGTCAGAACCAGACTGTAAAGTCTTCGATTCTGCCCGTTGCCTGCCGGGTGTGCGAGCAAGATCGTATCGATCCTGACCCGTGTGTCAAATCAAAATTTCTCATGAACAACTCAAGATTTTTGAATGATTTTTTTTGGTTCCGAAAGGTGTTTCCTGTCATGCAATTGCAGCGAGTCCGGTCGCATCTGTAGACCCAAAAAAAATGTCGACAATCTGCCGACACCGAAAGACTCATTCCTGAACGGGACCACAGAAAATCCGCTGACGCATCACTTCTTCAAATCCGAGAGATTCGTAAAGCCTGACAGCAGAAACATTTCTGGCATCAACTCCCAGAAATACTGGCGTCAGAGGCGGAAACTGATGCAAGGCCCTCCGAATTGCGATCCGGGCCAACTGCTGATTCCGATGAGCGGGAACAACTCCGACATAAGTTAATTCAATCTGACGGAAGTCCACATGCTCAGCAAAGAGCAGCACTCCGGCAGGCTGATTGTCCCTCAGGACGACAAACCACCAGTCGGGGCGATACGTTCCCTGAGTCTGGTGCGACAAAACAGCCTCCGCTCCACTCCGATACCCCGCCAGTTCCGGATAATCCTGAGAGTCGACATAAGTCTGTTCTATCAGCAATGCAAAAGTCGACTGATCCATCACTTGAGAGAAGGGAACCAATTGCATGTTTACGTCGGAATTCTCTGGTTGCCCAGCAGATATTCCACACAATCTCTGCAGAAACTGCATCTTGCCCAATTCTCGAAATCCATTTGCCAACAGGAGTCTCGCCTGGATTTCCAGGCCTTCTGACAGACTGACCTGAAAATGCCAGACCTGTTTCCGGGACAGTGAATTCCGTAGCGCCTGCAGTAAACCCTTCACAACCAGATCCTGATCCGATTCGGTATCCAATTCTGGATGCAGACCGAATGGCCAGAGCAGAGCGGCCCCGTCTGGCTGGACAATAACCAGACCTGAACCAACAATGAAGGGAGAGGAAGTCTCGGGCTGTCGCGTAGCGGTAGCGAGAAAAAAGTGTTCGAAGTTCCATTGACCGGTTTGAGGTTGCTGCAACAGCTGGCGAGCTTCTTCCAGGGAAGCCTCCGCAGATGTCTGCTGCAGAATTAGTAGCAACCCCTCCAGCTGGTCGTCTGGAAGAGCCGCATGCTGGACAACAAGTGTATCTGCCGAGATCATGAATTGTCTGATTCCTGGGGAGAGTGAATACCCAGCTGGTTTGACATGATGTCTGGATTGAAAAACAGTGACTTCGTGATCAGCAGCGTATTCTCGCGACCGAAGTCCTGAATGTTATCAAATCATGGGATTCCCCTCACACCCCTGTGAGGAAAATTCAACTGGAGGCTGCCTTGTATTTTGCCAATCCCTGGGGACTGGTCGGTCTGGTTTCGCTTCCGATCATCGTGGCGATTCACTTGTATCATCGCCGCTTCCCTCCCCTGCAGGTTGCCGGTTTGCATTTGTGGACTCAGGATGTCCGCAAGGATTCGCCCGGTCGCAAGCGGGAATCGTTGCCGATCACCCGCTCGCTGATTCTGGAATTACTGGCTGCCCTGTTGATCTCTTTGCTGCTGGCCGATCCCCGTTTTGACAATGCCGAATCGACTCCGCATCTGATTGTGATTCTGGATGATTCCGCCTCGATGGGTGCCAGGATCGATGGAAAATCCTCACGAGATCGAGCGGCCGAATGGATTCAGCAGGCGAAGGATTCCCTGGGACGGACCGCCCTGTACTCGGTCCTGACTTCCGGTGCCCGTCCTACTCTGATTGCCGGTCCGCGCTGTGCCTGGGAAGATGTGGAAGTTGCATTGCAGAAATGGCAACCCCAGTCGCCACGACATGACTTTCAACCAACCTGGGATCTGGCTGCCCAACTGGCTGGCGAAGCGGAAGGACGGATGGTCTTTCTGACTGACCGCATTCCAGAAGAGGAGATTTCACTGCCGCAACGGATGGAAACGTTTGCCCTCGGACGAACGAGCGGGAATATTGGATTCACCACCGCCCGCTGGCTGTTTGATGCCGAAACCGGTGAAGGAACTCTCTTTGCCCGAGTCGCTAATTTTGGTACCACTGATCAGGAAGTGCAGATTTCCGGGAAGTCGAACAACAGCTCGATTCTGACGCAGTCGGTTCCACTGGCGGCCCAGTCCGAGAAGTCACTGGAGTGGACTGTTCCCGGGCGGATTGCGGCAGATTGATCTCTCCCTTGCCACGCCCGATGATCCCCTGGCCATTGATAACCTCGTCACACTGATTGAACCTTCCGCTCGAAAACTGACCGTCGCCGTCACTCTTCCCTCATCCCATTCCGCATTCGAGCCGATCAAACGGATCCTGGGCGTCCTGCCGAACGTCCAGTTGGGAGATCCTGCCGATGCGGACCTGATTATTGGTGCCAGCAATGATGATCCTCCCGCATCCAGAAATACCTGGTGGATCGGGATTGGGCCGTCTGTCAGCAGTGAGGAAGGCAAAGAACTACCCGGAACCATCGGACCGTTCCTGCTGGAAAAACAGAACCCGCTGATGGATGGCATTGTGATGGGTGGAGTCGTCTGGGGAGGAATTGATCAGCTGGAGGCGGAACTGATTCCCATTATCAGTGCGGGCTCTTCCATTCTGCTGGGGCAGTTACCAAATTCCGTGGGGACAGCCTATCTGCTCAACATTGATCTGGCACGCTCCAATCTGACGGAAACACCAGACTGGCCGATCTTCTGGACCAATCTCATGCAGCAATGCCAGGAATCCCGTCCCGGTTTCCGACGCTGGAATTATCGTCTGGATGAATCAATCGCATTCACTCTCCCCTCAGAACTGCTCGAAAAAGAAGAGGAACTGAAGCTGGTCCATGAAGGTGATCAGAAAACGCTGGTTCGAATGGAATCGATCCTGATCTCACCCCGCAACGAGACCGGGATTTATGAAATTTATGATGGGGAAACACTCATCGACCGGTTTGCCGTCAACTTTTTTGATCGGGATGAATCCAACCTGACCGCTCTCAACAACGGTCGACGGGAACCCGAACAGGCAGGAGCGGCCCTGGGAATTCATGTGGACAATCCCTTTTCCTGGATGCTCGTACTGGGAATCCTGGTGGTTACTGGAGCGTTGCTGTGGGACTGGACCATCACCACACAACAAAATCGAACCAAGCCTGCGACTCCTTCCTGGCAGCGAGCCTCCACCTGATGAATTCGCTCGCCCCGTCTTGCCACGAAAGCATTGACCCTTGAGAATTCTGTTACTGGGAAGCCCTGAGCAGAATCTGAACCAGCAGATCCATGCTGCTGCCGTTGACCAGGGACTGGACTGTCTGTATTCCAGTCTGGACCAGCTCACCTGTTCGCTGGGGAGACAAACTGCAGTTCGATCCGCAACAGAAAACAGACTTCAGATTGAATCGGAAGATGTTCTGCTCGTACGCAGCATTCCTCCCGGCACACTCGAGCAGGTGGTGTTTCGGATGGATCTGCTCTGGATGCTGGAGCAGCAATCAGTCCGGATCGTGAATCCGCCCAAAGCCATCGAATGTGCAATCGATAAGTTCCTGACATCTGCCCGCTGCCATGCGGCCGGGTTGAGAGTTCCTGAAACAGTTTGCAGCCAGTCCGCCAAAGCGGCTTTGGAAAGCTACGAACAACTCGGTGGTGATGTGGTAGCCAAGCCCCTGTTTGGAGCGGAAGGGCGGGGAATGATTCATGTGAACGACCCGGAAACTGCTGGCCGGGTGTTTCGAGCTTGGGAACAGATTGGAGCGGTGATTCTTTTGCAGAGGTTTCTGCGAACAACCGCCACAGATCTGCGGGTGATGGTGCTGGGGAATCAAATCCTGGGAGCAATCCGCCGAACTGCAACCAGAGACTTTCGCACCAACAGTGCTCAACAGGGAACGGCAACCCTGCACCAGATTTCCGATCAGGAAGCAGAACTGGCACTCAAAGCCTGCCAGGCAACCGGTGTTTTGTTTGGAGGAGTTGATCTGATGTACGACGATCAGGATCAACTGCATCTGCTGGAAGTCAACGCATCCCCCGGCTGGAAACAGTTTCAGTCTGTCACCGGAATTCCGGTCGCTTCCCGGCTGGTGGAATGGATCAGGCAAACCAGTTGATTCATGGACTGCTTGTGGTTCAAGCCGGTCTCAGAATTTCGACGCGGCTCAGATCCTCGCGGCAGACTTCATCCAGTCCCTCTTCTCCAACGAGCGTGACAAAAGTTGCCCGGGCACGACGGCTGGCGATTGTCATTCCCTGCGTGAGTCGCTGCAGACGCTCGCGATAAGTTGCGATCACCTGAGAGGACAGCATCATGTCGGCATGCTCTCCGGTTTCAATATCCGTCAGTCGACGACCGGAATCGGGCCGGGGATTCCGTTCCCATTCCCCCAGAATCTGAATTAACCACAACGCACTGGCGTTATGCGACAACCGCTTGATGAGCAGTTCCGGATCGAGCGGAAAGAGAAAGTCACTGATGACAATCCGGACGGACTGCGGTTTGAATGTCAGTGCATTTCGGCTCAGCAGTTCTCCCATCGACTCCAGCCCGTCAAAGTTGAGCCGCTCTCCCTGGGAGAGATTTGATAGCGAGAGTTTGGGTGTGGGCTGGTGGGAATTCAGAAAATGAATCACTGGCTGACCACCCAGCCGGTTGGTGAGCTGACTGAACAGACTGGTCAACTGCAGCGCCAGTTTCTGTTTGACTCCCTGCTGTGTTGTCATTGAGACCGAGGCATCCAGCACAATTTCGGTGCGGGGACTGATTTCTTCCCGAAACAGACGTACCATCAGGGCATCGGTCCGGGCGTATGCTCCCCAGTCGACATGCCTCAAATCATCTCCCGGCAGGTACTCGCGGTACTCCTGAAATTCGAGCGAACTTCCCGTCCCCCGCCCCAGCAGATCACCACTCCGCCCCGCAGTCGGCAGACGCGGCAAACCCATCTGATAACGGGAAATGGCCTGCTGGACTTCCGGATCCTGCAGCCAGTCGATAGACGTACTCATGTTTCAACAGCTTTCGACCGGATAAACGGTTAGAACTTTACGTTGAACAAGGTAACATGATTCTCAAAGCCGAGAAAGTGAGCGAACAGTTGGAGGCGTGGCAGGGTCAGAAGCGAAGCGAATGGCCCTGAAGTATTCGGTGCATATGTTGATTATCCAGGTGCCAAGCTTGCATCGCGTCAGCAGGGCAAGCATGCAGTCTGTTTCATGGGTCATAGAGACATGTTTACCCAACTTCGCTATGGAAACATGGCACCTGGCCGGTATCGAATTTCAGTCGGCTTGCTTTGATGCTGACCGCTTACAGCTGTTTCTGGCTGACCTCAATCCTGGTCTTTTCCTGGCGTTATCCCTGAGAACCAGAAACATTCTCATCGAGACAATGGCAGGTTATCACTCTGCTCCCGGAGTGAACCTCCGGCTGCCCCGGAGTGTCCTCGCTGGCATGATTACCTGTTATCTGAGATATCGAATCGATATGTACAAGCTCGCGGAGTTTGAAGCCTACGCGAGGCTCTGGGTTCCCTTGGTGGAACGCTTTGGCGGTATTCATCATGGATATTTTTTGCCGCACGAAAGTCAGAGTGATCTCGCGGTGGCTCTGTTTTCATTTCCCTCGCTTGCGGAATATGAAAACTATCGATTGAATGCGTTATCGGATCCTGACTGCCAGGACGCGTATGCGTATGCTCAGGAAACCAGATGCATTCTCCGCTACGAACGTCAGTTTCTCCGCCCGCTGTCTGACAGTTCTATAATTGATCCAGGCAGATTGACGTGATCAGCGTGCAGCCGGTAACTCTCCGCGGAAATGGTGTGCGGTTGGAACCTCTTTCGCTGGACCATGCCGATGAGCTCCGGCAGGCCGCAGCCGACGGTGAGCTTTGGAACCTGTTCTTCACGTTCGTTCCCGCTCCTGATGAAGTGCAGGACTATATTCACTCCGCCCTCGCAGCCCAGACCAGCGGGCACATGCTTCCCTGGGCGGTACACGATGAGAAGTCCGGCAGGGTTATCGGAGCAACCCGCTATCATGATATCAAACCAGCCGTGGATCGCGTCGAAATCGGATACACATGGTACGCGTCGAGCTTTCAGCGAACACACATCAACACCACATGCAAATTGCTGCTGCTGGAGCATGCGTTCGAGACGGTAGGTTGTGGAGTGGTCGGGTTTCGCACCGATGTTTTGAACTTCAGATCCCAGCAGGCGATTGAAGCACTCGGCGCGAAAAAAGATGGAACCATCCGCCATCACTCCAGCCGCAAAGATGGAACGATCCGGGATGATGTCTTCTACTCCATCCTGCAAACCGAATGGCCCGCCATCAAACAGCACCTCCACACACGCCTCAACTGCCATAGGAAGTCGAACAAAAGTTAGCGGAGGTATGGCTTCGACCTGCACTTATAGAGTCACGCCAAAGCCGCGAAGTCGCAAAGGAAAAGATTTGAGACTGTCCCGGAAAACCTTGGCGGCTTGGCGTGAGTTTCTCTTCTACTCTCCACCACACCAGAAAGAAATGCCTGAGCCACCGAGGCATTCCATCAGCAAATTCACCATCCCACCGGGAGGGTCGAAGACGAGGCACTCGGCTTCGGGGAGGGCATTTGCTGGGGAGCGATCATGTAATGCTCACCCTCCCCGGCTGCGCCGACCCTCCCGGAGGGAGGGTGAAGGGACGTGGATACATGGCACCTGACTTCGTAACCCCAGTTGATTGCAGGCAATCAATCGGGGTTACA
>JAGQQT010000740.1 GCA_020426065.1 Planctomycetaceae bacterium
TCAGACGATAACGCAGGATCTCTTTCCAGTTCACCAGCACCCAGCTGATCTGCTCCCGCTCGAAGTTCTCGCGGATCTGTTCGGCCGATTTCAGCGGCCAGGTGTCCGCTGGCTGACTCCGATCCACATCGGCGGTCCACTCTGCAAACAGAGAATAATCAAACACCGTGTTGTACTTGTAGGGAAACTCAGCATCGAACAGTTCCGCCTCCCCTACGCTCAAAACCGTTTCGAATTTTCCTGCCAGCAGTTGGTTGAGGAAAACGGTTTCCGGAGATGTGATTTGTGCAGTGGCCTGGCGAGTGGCGTTCAGGTCCATCACGTAGGCGTTGTAGCCACAAAGAGCAGTGGTGATGAACGCCAGGTGATAAATGCTGGCCAGAAAAATCACAGAGAATGTCAGCAGCCGGGACCAGTTCCAGCACAGCCACGCTCCAAAACCGGCCAGCACACTGGCGAGCGGGAGGAGGGGAACCCAGAAGCGATCGATTCGATGCGTAAGCAGCCACCAGGTTGCCACCAGCCAGAGCAGATAGAGCGAGAACCAGCGGAATTGCGGATCCCGTTTCCAGCCGACCACAATTCCAATCAATCCAAAGGCAGCAATGAGCGGAGACTGCCAGTCGTTAATCGTGAAGACATCCCCCACGCTCCAGAAAAAGTGAGCGACGCGATGATGGGGCGAGCCGTGTGCCCGCTTCCATTTCGCGTCCAGCTCGGCATCCCAGTCTGCTCCATCAAACACTGACCATGCCAGGGGATAAACCGGGTTCCCCGTTTCAGCAAAATTCTTTGCCATCCAGGGGCCAAAGGCCAGCAGTGTTCCCAGTATGTACAAAGCGGCCGCCTGACCAGTCTGCGCCCAGGTCACTTTTCCCGCTCGCAACTCCTTCAGGTAGGCTCCCAGCACGAACAGTGAGAGCGGCAGGGTGACCGAGATCAACCCCGGATATTTACAGGACATCGCGCTGGCCGAGAGGAATCCCGTCAGGATCAACCATTTGCCAAGTTTGCGGCGCTTCTGCAGCAGGTCCACCGCCACGCAGGTGGCCAGCAGGGTGGCCGCGACAAACAGACACATGCCCCCTTCCGTGTAGGCGATAATCGAAATCCGATAGGTCCAGGGAATGGTCAGATAAATCACCGCTCCCAGCCATCCGGCTTCTGGAGTCGCGATTCTGCGAATCAGTGTGTAGACAATCACCGCAGTCAGCGGGGCAAATCCCATCAGGATCGCTTTGCCCGCCACCGCTCCCCAGTACCAGTCGCCATACATGACCATGCCCCACAGCGTGAGCATTTCTGTCAGGAATGGAAAACTGGTGTAAACATTGTGAGGCAACCACTGAATCTGACCGGCCTGAAAATACTCCTTCGGACCGCCAAAGTGATATTCCTTAACATCAAAATCAGTGGAAGGAAGCATTGCTCCCAGAGAGATGCAAATCGCAAACGGGATCATCAGGGCAAAGCACCAGGCGGGAATCGGCTTGAGGGTGAATGTTCGCTGAGACCAGCGAAAAACCTGCAATTGAAACCAGGCTTTCATGCGACCCTGCCAGGTGGAGAATCCACCCGATTGACGGGAATGAACTCCAATCCAGAGCAGCAGGATCAGCACGCAGACACCACCGAAGACAGCACGCTGCAGCAATCCGGCCAAGCCCAGTCCGAGTGTGATCAGTGACATGGCCGAGACGCCCGTTGCGATGCTCAGCGTATGCCACTCCGCTCGACCAGTTTGCTTGATCTTGAATCCAGCCAGATGGAACAGGGAAGTCCCCAGGCAATAACACATCCCGTAAAACAGCATACTGATCAGGACAAAGGGAACCCGTTGCGGCAGATATCTCAGGCCGGCGGGGGGATCCCCCTCCTCACGGATGGGCAAAATATCATCCAGCAGAATGCCGGGCACAAACTGCCAAACCTGCCAGCGGGTTGGTCGTACTCCCGGCGAGATCTCCTGGGCATTGGGCAGCATCTGGGAGTAGAACAGCAGCAGAAACAGAATCACCCAGCCAAAGGCCAGCAGTGGTCCCAGCCAGGGTTT
>JAGQQT010000741.1 GCA_020426065.1 Planctomycetaceae bacterium
AGTACATTTCGGGCGGCCGGATCGTGATGGGTTTTTCTGGCCGCGAACGGATGAGCGGGGTCAATCTGCGGGCGTTGCGGATTGGCATCTGCCAGAAGATGGTTCTGGTGCAGCAAACTGGCCAGGGCAATGCTGCTCAATCCCGTTGTGGTTCGGGTCAGAAACTGTCGCCTGTCGAGAAGGGAATTCATGAGACCAGGTCTCCACTATGCTTGAGTCAATTCAGAATCAACTGCAGTAACTGTTGTAGATGCTTCAGGGGATAAAGACGAATTCATTCGCATTCAGTAAGGCCCGGGTGAACTGCTGCAGGCCTTCGGATTCAATAAAGGCGAGACTGTCAGCAAGTTCGGTTTTGTCTGGAGGTCTCTGGAAGCAGAGTTGCCAGGACCGTTGAATCTGCTCAGGCATGGTTTCCGAATCCTGCTGCAAACGTTTGGCCAGCAGGTCGGCCTGCTGGGTCACGAACTGACTGTTGAACAGGTTCAACGCCTGCAGCGGAGTCGTGGAGCGGCTGCGTTTCGCAACAACCATGCTGGCATCCGGGCAGTCAAATGCTCCAAACACCTGCTCCCGCTCCTGGCGAACCCGGATCATGTAAATCATGCGTCGCCAGTCTTCCGGGCCGTAACTCTGCTTCGGGTGATAGTGCCTCACGTTTTCCTGATCGACCTCAAATGGACTGAAACCGGGGCCGCCAGCATTGTCCAGATTGAGCACGCCGGTCACCGACAAAATGGAATCCCGGATCGCTTCGGCTTCCAGTCTGCGGGGAGGAAATCGCCACAGCAAACGGGAATCGGCATCAACCTGCATCGCAGCAGGAGAGGGCTGAGAGTTTTGACGCCAGGTTTTTGAATTCAGAATGAGGCGATGGATCTGCTTCAGCGACCACTGCTGCTGCATCAGTTCCGAGGCCAGCCAGTCCAGCAGTTCCGGATGAGAAGGGGGCGTCCCGTTCCGACCGAAATCACTGGCGGTATCGACAATTCCGGTCCCGAAATGGAACTGCCAGATCCGATTGACCATCACGCGCGCGGTGAGCGGGTTGTTCTCACTGACAATCCAGTTGGCCAGCGCGAGCCGTCGCTCCTGTTCGGGACTGTTGGCATCGAGCTTGAGTGTGGCAAAGGCCTCAATCACTCCGGGAGAAACCTGTTCCCGCAAGGCATCCGGCTCCCCTCGATAAAGTCGGTGAGTGGGGCCTGGCTGAGAAAAAGTCCCGGCATACACCAGGGTTGACTGACTGAGTTCTTCACGCCGCTGTTGTGCCTGCTGTAACTGCTGCTGCCAGTCCCTTCCCTGACGGGCAATCTCCTCCGGAAACTGATCGAAGTCGTAGGCGTCTGGAGAGGTGGTCTGACTCCCCGGAGGAGTGCGGTCAGCGGAAGAGGCCAGCAGTTCCCACTGATCCGGTTCGAGTGCTGCTTCGATTCTGTACTGAACCGGCAGACGATCGGCATACTGGCCTTCCCGGTCTCGTCCCCAGACGATGCGGTCAATCGGAGCCGGTTCTTTCAGATCAATCTGGATCCAGCCTCCCTCACTGGAGTTGACGATCCAACTGCGGCTGTTGCCGTGCTGGCCATCATTGATGTGTTCCAGTTTGTGTTTCGGATGAACAAAGTCCCCGGATGAAGTCGCCGTGGCTCCCGCACTGGCCAGGGCAACATTCTGCTCGCCCGCATAGATTTCCAGTTCGTCAATGCAGCCTTCACCGCCCGTGGTTGTGGAAATGGTGAACCTCACTGAGCGGGCCAGATGAGGTGGAAATCGTTCTTCGTTGAGGCGGGGATTGACGGAGGGACGCAATCGGGGAGAACTCTTATCTTCGGCAGGCTGCAGCACGATCGTATCGGCCGTAACGGCGGTTCCCTGTTCCCCTCCGCTCAGAACAATCTGACTTTCCGGTGAAAGATCAAAGACTCCGGCATCATAAAAACCGCTCCAGCGGGGAACACTCTCCACTTTGCCGGTGCCGTCTGCCAGTAACTGTTGATTGACCTGGGCAATTTCCTGAGTTATCGAGCCTGATTTGAGAGAGTATCG
>JAGQQT010000742.1 GCA_020426065.1 Planctomycetaceae bacterium
CTTCCGTGCTACCCTTTTCTCTCAATACAGTGAATTTTTGCTTCAAGAGAATGTATTGTAGATACCATTGGCCTCCGGGAGAGTGAAGCCCTCGTGTTTCAACCAACCTGCACATTGACGTGCACGGCATATTCGGGCACCGTTTCGGGGTAATCGCTACGGAAATGGACGCCACGGGATTCCGTTCTTTCCAGAGCTGAAGCCAGAATCAGGCGGGATACCAGCAGCATATTCTGCAAGGACCAGCCTTCCACGGATGAAAATTCCTGCCGCATCACATAACGGTCCCAGAACTCCACCTGCCGCAAGGCGTCCTGCAACCCCTGGGCATCGCGACGAATTCCAGCCTGACGCCACATTAAACTCAACAGCGAGTTCCGCACATCGAGCAGATCCAGTTCGTCCTGATCGCTGACTTTGCGTGGACCCAGATCCTGAATCGGCATGGCACAGAAATGATCGGCGATCTTTTTTGCTTCCTGTGAAGCTCCCTGACCGCAGGCCTTGCCGTGATACAACCCTTCCAGCAGGCTGTTAGATGCCAGTCGGTTGGCACCATGCAGTCCACTGGAGGTGACTTCTCCTGCCGCCCACAATCCCGGCAAAGTCGTCCGCCCCTGATCATCGATCACCAGGCCACCAATCATGTAGTGTGCACCGGGGCGAACCGGAATCAGATCGACCGCCAGATCGAGGCCGAATTGGGCACAAACTTCTGCGATGTTCGGAAAGCGTTCCGCGACCAATTTCCGGTCAAGATGTCGTAAATCCAGAAACACGCTCGAATGCTGGGTCTTGTTCATCTGAGCGGTGATCGCCCGGCTGACCACATCGCGCGGGGCCAGTTCCGCGGCGGGATCATAATCCGGCATGAACCGGTAACCATTCACATCAACCAGGTAAGCACCTTCGCCCCGCACCGCTTCGGAAATCAGATGACGCGATCCCCCGGCAATATAGAGCACGATGGGATGAAACTGGACCATCTCCATATCCCGCAATTTTGCCCCGGGTCGAAAAGCCATGACATGACCATCCCCTGTGGCGATCTCAGGATTTGTTGTTTCTCGATAGAGCCGACCCACTCCTCCTGTGGCCAGAATGGTCTGCTTGGACCAGATGAATGTTTTCCCGTGATGCGGATTCCACACCAGCGCACCCACACAGGTTCCGTTGTAGGTCAGCAGGTCGATCGTAAAGGTTTCTTCCCAGATCTGAACGGAAGATTTTTTCCGACCACGATCGATGAGAGTCCGCATGATTTCGCGACCAGTGGCATCCCCTAATGCATGGATGATCCGGCGATGGCTGTGCCCTCCTTCCTGTGTGAGGGCCAGATGACCATCTTCCTGATCGAAATTCGCGCCGAAGTTGATCAGTTCCTGAATGATGCCTGGAGCGGCCTGGGTAATCTCTTCGACGGTATCCTCATGACACAATCCCTTCCCGGCTGCCAAGGTATCGCGAGCATGATTTTCCACGTGATCTTCCGGATCAAACGCACTGGCAATTCCCCCCTGGGCTTTCCAGCTGTTGGACAGTTCCACTTTCCCTTTAGTCAGGACAATTGTCTGGAGAGCAGGATCAATTTCCAGTGCTGCCCGCATTCCGGAAATCCCGCCGCCGATGATCAGCACATCGGTAAATGCGTGCTGGATCCGCTTGGGGTGAAAGTGAACCAGATATCGTCCGCCGGAGGCCAGTTTCAAATCGGTCTTCATCTGACGGCCTTCGTGAGAGTTTCCAGTTCTGCAGAAATGATCCAGACTTAATGGAAATCAGATTGTCATGGAGGAAAATCCGCCGTCGACGACCAGGTTTTCCCCGGTGATAAAACTTCCCGCTCGATCCGAAGCCAGCAGAAGAATCGCACCGGCCAGTTCTTCAGGGCTGCCGAAACGATTGGCGGGAGTATGCTTCATGATGGACTCCACTCGCTCTGGTGTCAGCACTTTCTTGTTTTGCTCGGCCGGGAAGAAACCGGGGGAAATGGCATTCACCCGGATTTTCTTCTGGGCCCATTCGCGGGCCAGGTTTTTGGTGA
>JAGQQT010000743.1 GCA_020426065.1 Planctomycetaceae bacterium
CAACGAACACTCCCAATCCCAAGAACCCCTTCCCTCCACAACAGAATCCGTCACCTCAGCAGACCGCTCAAAATAATCAGAATCCGGCACCAGCTGGCCAGAATCCATTTGACGCAAATCCTGGCGGAGCGTTTCCGCAGGCTCGACCTCCCGTTCAAACCGCTCAGGCAAATTCACCACAAACGAATCCATTTGACGGGAAAGGCGGAACGCAGAATCCTCCTGGAAATGCCAGTCCGTTCGAACAACCGATTCAGACAACACCTCCCCCGAATGGTTTCAATCCCTTTGATGGTGATACTAATCTGGTCCCGGTCAAACATGCGGAAAAACCAAAGCCGAATCCTTCCGCCCAGAACCTGTTTCCCGATCAGAATCCCAGCCCTCCCCAGGGAGCATTCCCTTCTGGGAATGGACAGCCAGATGGGAAAAATCCGTTTGATGAATTCAAGACGGCACAGAAACCACCCGGAGATTCCTCTGTTGTGCCTGCTCCCAAGTTTCATTCACCGGGTCCAGCAGAACAGCCGGAAAACAAGGGTGGCTTCAACCCGTTCGATAACAATCCGCTCCCTCCACGCCCACCTCAGGGAGGATTCCCGGCTCCTCAACAGAACCAGAATCCCCCTGCTCAACCACCTCATCAGCATCATCCCACTCCAAATCCGAACCCCGGTAATGGGCCTGCTTATGATCCGTTCCAGCAAACTCCTCTCGCTGCTCCCAGCCAGAAGCCAACCCGCGCCTATAAAGTGCAGCTGGATGAAACTTACTGGTCGATCTCCGAGAAGCTTTATGGTTCAATCCGGTACTTCCAGGCCCTGGCAGAATTCAATCGGTATCGAATTGCCAACCCCAAGCATCTTCGTGCAGGGATGATCATTCTCGTTCCCGAACCGGAAGAACTGGAGCGGTTGTATGCCAACCTGATTCCCGGCGCCAAGAAATCGAATGATCCCTATGCAGCCCATGATACAGGCTTCTTCTACACCAAAGCGGGAGCACCAATGTATCGGGTGGGTGATGATGACACGCTCAGTACGATTGCCCAGAATTACCTGGGGCGTTCGACACGCTGGGTGGAAATCTACAATCTCAATAAAGATACCCTCAAAACCGCTGATAAAGTCAAAACCGGAATGGTTCTTAAACTCCCGAGAGATGCCAGCCGGGTTGCCATCGATCATTCTTACTCAGAAGTTCGATAATTCGAATAGCTCCACCCCATCCAGGTGGAGTGAAGAAAGGAAACCGGATCCTTTTCATCGGGAAGACCGCTCATGATCGGAAAAGCATTGTTCCTGATCGCGCTGATCGTGGCGGCGATGCTGCAACTGGCTGATCTGGAGCGGGAATATCGCCAGCTCCAGGCTTTGCGAACCCGACAGGTTTACCAGAAACAGATTCTGCTGGCCGATCAAACCAGACTCAGACTGGCTCTGCAGCAGAAAACCAGCGTGGTGGGTCTCACACACCATGAACGGCACTGATCCGAAAAGAGAAGGACAGCAGCGCTCGAATCGTTTGAGGTGGCTGCGATTCGCGATGTGCCTGGTCTGGCTCGGAATCACGGTTCGGCTCGTGAGCATCCACCTGTTCGATGGCGATTTGATGCAACGCCGCGTGCACGAACAGCAGACCACCGAAGAAACCATCCCCGCCCGGCCCGGGGATATTCTGGATCGGCATGGCAGACTGCTCGCTACGAGCGTGGAAACAACCAGTGTTTACCTGGTTCCCCGGACTATTCCGAACCCGGATGAGGTTTCTGCAAAACTGGCACCGCTGGTTGATCTCGAACCAGCAGAACTGGAAACGCGACTCCGAAAAAATGCCGACAAAGGCTTTCTCTGGCTGGCCAGAAGATTGTCAGAAGAAACAGTGAAAGCCATTCGCCAGCTGGAACTGCCCGCAGACCAGATCGGCTTCGAAGAAGAGTTCAAACGGTTTTACCCGAATGAACACCTGGCCGCTCATTTGATTGGCTTTCGGAATATTGATGGGGAAGGCCGAGGGGGAGTCGAACAGAAATACAACTCCAT
>JAGQQT010000744.1 GCA_020426065.1 Planctomycetaceae bacterium
ATCATGGGAGTCATTTTGGGAGCGGACTTTTGTTTTGAGATCTCTGGTGAGTCCTGCTGTTGTTCTGTTTCCGCCATGAAATTCGTCATCCCGTGTGCCCAGGCAAATCATTATTTTGCGAGGTAAAATCAATCCTCAGAAAGAGTTGTCAAAACGGTATCATATCAGGCAGCAGAAACGGGTGTTACTCTCTGGCGAAAAATGTGCCCAGCCGCTAACCTGCATCTATCAGCGGACGGTGATGGGCTGCTCAGTCAACCACATGGTCCGGCAGAACAGGACCTCTTAACTGGTAAACTTTCCTGAGTCACACTTCAAGAAAGCGCACGATGCATAACAAACCGAAACATTACACACCGCTCATTGGCACGTTCTTCTTTGCTTCCGTTTTCTGCCTGCTGGCCTTCTCCAGCAGTTCCTACCAGAATTCCAGCCTGCTGGCTGATGAGCCCACCACAGAGGATGAATCTGCCAAGCCGATTGCAGAGGCAGCAAAACCGACCACACTGGAAGTCAAAAGCGAGCGATTCGTTGCCAAAGTGGATACAAAAGGCGTTTTCATCGGATCCAACTTCGATGAAATCCAGTTGAATCCCAAAGCCTGGTCCACACTCAAGATTGTCAGTGTTGTCCCTCACGGTTCTTCTGTGATGGAAGGAGATCCCATTCTGGTTCTGGAAACGGAAGATCTCGACAAAGCCATCGAAAAAGCGGAAACATCGCTGATCAGCTCCACGCTGGCTTTACGTCTGGCCAATGACGAACTGCGATTCATGAAGGAATCGACCGCCATGGATCTGGAATCCGTCAACCGTTCGGCCAAGGAGGCAGAATCGGATCTGGCCTATTACCTGGAAACTCAGGAAGCCGAAGACCTGAAGTCTGCAGAACTGAACCTCAAGTTCGCCCAGTACAATCTTGAATATGCTCAGGAAGAACTGGAGCAACTGGAAAAAATGTATGCCGCTGATGATCTGACTGAAGAATCTGAAGAAATTGTGCTGCTGAGAACCAGACGTCAGGTTGAGATGGCACAACGCTCGGTCGAAACGGCACAGCTTCGCAGGGACCGTCAGATTGCGGAACTGATTCCTCGGGAAAAGCTGAACATGCAGGACCGTCAGGCCCGGTCCGCCCTCAAGCAGGCAGAGTCCGTGATCACATTGCCGCTGATGATTCGCAAGAAAGAACTTGATGTCGAACAGATGCAGGTCGACCTTGAGGAGAAGAAGCTGAAACTGGCGGAAATGAAAGAGGACCGGGCCTTGATGACCGTCACCGCTCCTCGATCTGGAATTGTGTTTTACGGCCGTCACACCCATGGAAAATGGCCGGAAGTCAGCACCCGCGAGAAACAGCTCGTCCCCGGTGGCGCAGCAACTGCAAATTCCGTACTGATGACAATTGTTGATCCGGAGACACTGATGGTGCTGGCTGATCTGTCCGAAAGTCAGCTTGGGGAAGTGGCCAATAATCAGCTGGCAGTTGTCATTCCCAACAGCTTTGTTGCCGACAGAATTCCAGGACAGGTTGCCTCTGTTGAGGGAGTCGCCGCCAGCGATGGCAGTTACAAGGCAACTCTGCGAATCAAACGGGGGGGTGATGCGAATGATCAACTGGTCCCAGGCATGACCTGTAGCATCGTGATCCGCGTCAAATCTGTTGCAGATGCGATTCTAATTCCAAATTCAACAATTCATCGCGATGATTTCAGTGAAGATGATTCTCCGTATGTCTGGATCAAAACGGCCAGTGGCGCTGAAAAGCGGACCGTTGTCCTTGGTCTGGAACGCGACAAAAAGCGGGAAATCCTGGATGGTTTGAATACCGGAGATATCATTTTCCTGGAACCGCAAGATCCGAAAAATTAAGCATTTAAAACAATAACAAAGAGCGACGGGCCGCGAATTTCCGCGGCCGTTTGCTTTTTCGGGTGTCAAATTCTCGACTCACATCAGGTGCTAAATCATGTCATTCAAACCTGTCGAAATCTGCGGACCAGATGCTCCGGCTGAACTGCTCCTGTCTCATGAAGAGGAAA
>JAGQQT010000745.1 GCA_020426065.1 Planctomycetaceae bacterium
GCCTGTTTGGACGCTTCACTATTTGTTTCAGGTGAGGATTCGGTGATGCCGGGGCCTGCTTCAGTCTGTGGTGCCAATGACTTCGATCAGTCAGTACTGATCGATGACTTTGCACAGACTATCCGCAGTTGAAATTGAGAACAAGCGGACCGTCGTCGGAAAGTCCTATTCTGCTGGAATGCCCGGCACTTTTTCGGTGATTCGCTGGACCTGCCCATTCCCATCAACCAGGGCCAGCACTGTTTTCCCTTCGGCAATCAGAGTTTCTCCCCGCCGAACCGTGTAATTGTGCTCCAGTTTGGCAGCCGAATAGCGTTCCAGCTCCACCGTCACATTAAGCACATCGTCGTAGCGGGCGGGACTGCGGAAGCGGAACGTCATGGAAACGACCACAAAAAACAGGCCCGCTTCTTCCATGGCCCGGTAATCTCCACCATTGACCCGAAACAGCTCGGTCCGGGCCTCTTCAAAATAGGCGGGATAATTGCCATGGTGCAGAAAGCCCATCGCGTCAGTTTCGCTGTAACGGACTCGAATGGGCATCGTGTGTGTCGTGATGGAGCTCATTGGCCTTCCTGATACGGACAGAAAACTTGTCCCGAGTGTCGCACTCCTTCGGTTTTTTGCAAGTCAGATCCGTCCTGCTCATGGCACCAGGAAAATTAGTGATGCCGGTCCTTTTTCCAATCCGGGAATCTTTGTGTTTTTTGCGCAGGTGAGGGCAGGGCTTCCGTAAAGCTTGCAGGAATATCAGCTTTCGTCGATGATTAATGAACATGCGAATCCCCGACTGTCACATTCACTGGTGATACACGAGTAACCAGACCTTCAATCAGGAATCAAACCGAACCATGTTCGCCAGCAACTCTCCGTTCGCCCGACTCGTTCAGATTTCCCGGAAGACCTCGCAGAGGCAGCGGCGGAATGTCTGCCGGATCGCACAGGTGGATGCCTTGGAGGAACGGACGCTTCTGTCCGCTGCTGATCAGGATGATGCCCTGGATCAGGTCACGGTCACTGCTACGGGAACGACTGCACCGGCTGGTGGCGGAGTGGCATATAACAATCTTCAACCTTCACTGGGGATTCGCTACATCATTGCGACTCAGGGAGCCTTTCCCTCGCGGAGTTTTTCCCCTGCTCAAACAACTGACTCCAAAGGGGGGGACATTGGTACCAGTTCGATTGATCCTTTCCTGGGAGAAATCATGCCCTGGGCCGGGACGTTTGCACCGGCAGGCTGGGTCTTTGCAGAAGGTCAGACACTGAGCATCAACGAGAACCAGTCGCTGTTTTCACTGCTGGGGACCATCTATGGAGGTGATGGCATCTCGAATTTCAAGCTCCCGGATTTTCGCGGGAGGACACCAGTCCATTTTGGCCAGGGATTGGGTTTATCCCAGAACATTCCCATTGGTGCTACAGGAGGAGTGGAAAATACCAGTCTGACAAGTTCCCAATTACCTGGACATACTCATACGGTAACGGCGACCGGAACGCCGACAGATGCAACCGGCACTTCATCAGGAATCAACAATTATCAACCCTATGTTGCTGTCAATTTCTGCATCGCTTTAACGGGACTCTTTCCGTCTCAGAGTTATGAGCCATACGTGGCGCAAATCAGAATGTTTGCTTTCGATTTTGCACCCAGAGCCCATTCATCCCTGGATGGGCAACTCCTGGCGATCAGTCAAAACACGGCTCTGTTCAGCCTGCTGGGAACCACTTACGGGGGAGATGGTGAAACGACCTTTCAGCTTCCGGATTTAAGGGGGCGGGCTCCATTTAATTCAGGTCAGGGCAGTGGTCTTCCCAATTATTTTCAGGGCCAGAAGAACGGTGCCCAAACCTCCTTTCTGAATTCCAGCCAGCTGCCCAGTCACAGCCATGAAATTGGAGTGGTCGATGGAACTCCCGAGACTGGTTCCACCGGAAGTGCTTCCCCTCAGACGGTCGATCTCCGCCAGCCAACGCTCGCATTGAAATTTGTCATCCCAACTGTTGGTACATTTCCCTCCTTTACAGATCCCTAC
>JAGQQT010000746.1 GCA_020426065.1 Planctomycetaceae bacterium
ATTCAGTACGAGGGAGAGAATCTCCTCTGCGAACAGGCCGAGCGAATGTCTTCCAATCAGAACTGTTTTCGTATTCTGAAGGGGTTTTGCGCCCCTGCCTCAGGTATTTCCTGCGTTCTACTGTGCCTGCTGGCAAGCACCATGCTGCTGGTCGGATGCACGAATCTGAGTGAAAAGCGGGTGATTTCCGCCTTTCAAACCGGGCTGGAAGAACACAACCTGGAAGCACTGCGGGAACAGTCGACCGCCCAGTTTGAACAACGGGCACTTCGTCATCCCGAAGCAGGTGACGCTCTCGAACAGCTGCACATTCCCGATGGTAAATATGAAATCGTGAGTGTGGAAGATGTCTCCGAGACTGAGAAAAAAGTGACTGTTGGCTTTGGAGATGATCAGCGCAGAAAAATTCAGTATCAGCTGGTGAAAGATCCGGAATCAAAACGCTGGGTCGTGGATGACATTCTGCTGCGTCAGCGGGCGGGCGGAAAAACAGTTACGATGCCGGTGACCGAACAGATGGATGTCCTGCTGACATCGCGGGAATTCTTCGAAGCCTGGACCGGAACTGATCGGCAGAAAGCACTGGCTTATTGTGATCCCGAATTTTCGGAATCGCTGGGCAAACTTCCGCCACGTCTGCTGGCCGGTTTGATCACTCGAGTGGTGGGGAGCGGAGAGCGGAGTAAATCCTTCCGTCCAGAAGTCTACATCAGTGGTGATGATGCCTATGTGAAAATCAACCGAGCTCACGGCAAGCTGCTGGCCACACTGGAAAAATCCGGTGATCGCTGGCACGTGAAAGATGTTGGCCTGGAAACTTCCGAGAAAGAGCAGGAAATCAAATCCCTGCACAAAACGGCTGACCTCTGCTACGAAACCGTGGTATTCCTGGATGCGTGGCAGTCGAAAGATAAATCCACCATCGAAACTGTCATGGAAAAAACACTGTATCAGGCGAGCATCGCTCCAGCCAATCTGGCCGATGTGGATCTGCCGGACAGCATTGCCATGGACACCCATATGGATGTCAAGCTGATGGAGAACCGAGCGGATGTTGTTGTTCAGGATGAAGAAAAGACGGCTCGCATCACCTTCCAGGCATTGGATGATGAGCACAGCGACTATCAGATTACTGATGTCACGATTTATGATCTGCAGCAGGAACAGACACTTTCTCTGGCCGCTGCATTGACGGCCCGTCCGGTTGCCGAGCTGTTTGTGGAAGCCCTCGTTCATCGGGATCACAAGATGCTGCAGTACAGCTCAACCCGTGAACTGCATGAACGAACCTGGAGTCGTGTTGCCCGCAAGACACTCGAAATCGCTCCGTTTGGCAATTTCCAATTTCAGGGAGCGAAAGTCGATGAAATGCAGTTCCTGGGTGATGTCACACATGTTCGCATGTCTGCCCCGAAAGGAAAGTTCACCGTCATCCTGCACGAGCAGCACGGCAAAGCACTGGTGGATGACCTGCTGATCAATCCAGATGAATCAACTCCTCTGGCGGTCACGTCTCTGAGAGATTATCTCGGTGCTGTTCTGCCTGCATATGAACTGGCTTCCTGCATTCATCATAATCAACCACAGGCCACGTTGCGGCTGGTGACCGATGATTTCTACGATCGTGTCTTCTCTGTTTCCAAGGGCATGCCGGAAAACGCCTATACGATTCTCGATTACCTCTCAACTGGCACTCCTGTTGTCACGACCAGCAACAACTCTGAGGAGGTCCAGCAGATGCTGCGGCCATCTCACGGAGAATCTGTCATTGAACGTGATGCCAGTGATCTGAGAAAATCCTACCTGACCATCAAAACCCCCAAAGGGAAAATGGTCGTTGCCCTGCATGAAGAAGAGGGATTGCTGAGAGTCGATGACGCCCTCGTCACACTCCCTCATGAATCCATCGCCACACGCCTCAAACAGGCAATGCGAATGGATATTGCCTCACGCAGTACTTCCGGGATTCAGCTGGCCAGCGGAGAAGTTCGTGTGCCTGCTCAGGAAGCTCCGATGAAGAACAAGG
>JAGQQT010000747.1 GCA_020426065.1 Planctomycetaceae bacterium
TGCGGAGCATCAATGCGTAATTGATCTGGCGGGTTGGAGGAGCATTGTCCAGCATGCCTTGAATCGTTCCACCATATTGGGCATTGCGGGAAATCAGTTCTGACCAGGCAGGTGGTTCGTTTCCCCGATCCGATTCCATCAAAGTCAGGACACGCTCAATAATTGATGAATCATTGAGTGCCACCAGTACCCGTACGAGTTCGACATTGACATCGTCATTTTCATGTGGGAGCAGAGCGGAAAGGCGCTGGGTGATCTGTTCCCGAGCGGCAATTTCCGGACTCTCCAGACGAATCATGGTCAATGCGTAGGCCCGGAGCATCCCCAGCAACTGGCCGTCATTCAGTGACTTCACATTCAAAGAGAGCAGCTTGTCATAGGCCAGGCTGGCATCTTCCGCTTTCCCCTATGCGAGCCAGGGCCACACATCCGGTGATTATGGCTTGGGGATCCTGTTCGCTGCGGAGTTTTGCCGACCAGCTTTCAACGGGTTGGGATTCCAGGGCAATACGAGCGGCGTGACGGAGGAAACGATCTGAACTGGACAGGTAAGGCCAAGCGGTAGTAACCGCCGCTGCATTCTGTTTTCCATGAAATGCTTCGAGCTTTTTACGTGTGGCACGAGCAGCAACCACGGCAGGTGATTCCTGATATTGATCGTCTGTTGATTCCTTGCCGGTGTAACGGACCCGGTACAGAGCCGACTGGGTTCCGCGTCCACCCACAGCAAAATACATGGCTCCATCTTTGCCAATGGTTGCATCGGTGACGGGGAGCGGTGCACCAAAGCAGAACCATTCCCTTTCTCCGGTGTAGCCCGCTCCCTCTGGTTTCAGATGAATGGCATAGATCGTGCCGAAGGTCCAGTCCAGGGCGAAGATGGCCCGACGATATTTGGCCGGAAAGGCCGCATTGGTTCCGGCCACAACTCCAGTAGGAGAGCCCGGGCCGATTTCCACCACGGGCGGAAGGCTGTCTTCATAGTAGGTGGGCCATTTGCCCGTCCCACTGCGCCAGCCGTAATCAGCACCGCTCACAACCTGGCAGATTCTGGTGGGACGGTACCAGGGCATGCCCATATCCCATTCCATATCGGCATCGTAGGTGAAGATGTCACCGGCTTCATTCAGGGCAATATCGTATTCGTTACGGAAACCGATGCAGTACAGCTCGTAAGTTTTCTGTTCAGGGTCAAACCGGCTCACCCAGCCACCAGGTGCGAGTCTTCCCCGGGCATGGCCTCTGGCATCCCATTGACGAGGCAGCAAAAGATCTTCATCCCAGGTGGGGACGCGGCTGCCAGCCAGAGGAGGCAGATCGGTATGGTTTCCCGCCACAACGTATAACTGTTTGCCATCTTCAGTCGGTTCGACGGCATGATTTCCATGCTCTCCACCACCACGGGCACTGGGAAGCTCTTCCACGGTATCGACCAGCTGGTCGTTATCGGTGTCGATGGCCCGATAAAGAGATCCGCCACTCCGGTTGAAGTACAAGGCATTGAAGGCCCAGGTCATCCCTTGAGCACCGGAGAGATTGGCCGGAACTTTTTTCACTTCCACATCTGTCCCGTCAACCTTGATGCGATACAAACCCTGCCCACCCTGATCCGAGGCCAGCAGATGCCCCCACGGATCCGTTGTGAGGCAGACCCAGGAGCCTTCCGTTTCCTTGGGAACTGTGTAAATCAGTTCGACTTCAAATCCGTCCGGGACAGTAATCTGATCGGCGGCCAGAGGTCCGCTGCCAGAACCTGCCGGCGGGTTTCCAGTGGGGATCTGCCAGGGTGGAATGCCCAGCTTGCCTTTGGCAGACAGAGTCACGCTCTGACCTGCCGGAAATCCGGCGGTCTGCCAGTTTTCAGTTTCCGACAAAGAGGCCGACCATTCCGGGCTACTGGTCACTTCGACGATTTCGCCGGAAGCGGTCTCCACTTTCAGTTTCAGAACAAACGCAGCCACTCCTCCATCATTTTTAGCCGCGACGGCAATCACGTTCCGGCCCTTGCTCAGTTTCTGATCCAGCT